>JAEZEM010000188.1 GCA_023417745.1 Pseudomonadota bacterium | reverse complement strand
CGTTAAGGATGTTGACGAGAATGTTGGTGCCGTACTTGGGCAGGGCCTGGCCGGTGACCGGATGGGTGGTCAGGGCGTTGGTGAAGCGCTTGGACGCGGCCTTGAAAGCTTCGGGATTGGCGATGGTCACGCCGGGCGCGCCGGCGTCGTCGATGACCACGGCCTTGATCTTTTTCGCGCCCATGACCGCGCCCAGGCCGCCCCGGCCGGCGCTGCGGATGTTGCTCTGGGGATCGGCGAAGGAAATGTTGGCGGCGGTCAGGCGCATTTCGCCGGCCGGCCCGATGATGGCCACGCCGACCTTGGGGCCGTACTTGGCTTGCAGGATCTTGATGGCCTCGTAGTTGCCCATGCCGATGATTTCGGCCGGGGCGTCCTCAATGGTCACGCCGTCCATGGTGACCTTGACGACGTAAAAGCCGTCGCCCTCGGGCAGGCCTTCGAAGACCATGGCCTTGATGTCCATCTTGGACATGCGCTGGCCAAAGGTGCCGCCGGTGTTGCTTTCCTTGATGCCGCCGGTGAGCGGGCTCTTGGCCCCGCAGGACAGGCGGCCGGAGTTGGCGGCGCTGGTGCCGGTCAGGTAGCCCGGGGCGAAGATCAGCTTGTTGTTCTTGCCCAGCGGATGGCAGGTCGGCTTCACTTCGTCGGCCACGAAAATGGAGGTCAGCCCTCGGCCGGCCAGTCCGGCGTACTGTTCGGGGCATTCCTCGATCTTCACCGCTTTCGCGCCCATGTCGATACGAATGAACTTTGGCATTATACCCTCCAACCATGGTGTTTTCTTGGCCAACCGGCCTTGCATGCCACGCGGCAAGGAAATTCCTCGTATCCCGCCTCCTGTCCGGCAGCCTCTGGCCGCCGCCTTTGGCGGCTGTCCGGCGACGCGCACTTCGCCGGGGAGCTGGACGCGGAAGGATGCGGTTGTGTTAAAACTAGCAAAGATCACTCCATGCCGATAATAGTTAATGAAATAAATGTATTGCTGATTTTCAGGCGCGGAGAGGAATCACGCTGGAGTCCCAAGGTGACCGAAAGCGGGGCGGCGAGGGGAAACAAAAGGCGGAAAATTCTTATGCTATTTTAAATATTGCAGCATGTTGCGCGGATGCCCCAAAAACGAAACACCGGAAGGTCGTATTGGGTCAAAATGCTTCACATGTTTCGCGGCCAGCCAGGGCCGGACGAGGCGTTGGGGGCGCAGGGCGTGGAAGTTGCCCAATGGGGCAGGGCGGGCGGCGAAGGCCGGGAAAATCGTTGCGTCCCGCCCAGGCGTCGGGGCTGTCGCTGCCCAGGGCAATGGCCTGTTGGCGCGGCCATGGCGGCGGTCGACGCGGTTGGGTCCCGCCTTTTCGGGGGAACCTCGGGCGCGCGCCTGTCCCCTTTGAAAAAACACTGGACAACATCACGGCCCGGACCTATATCTTAGTCGTGTCCCTAGTGAAGGTTGTTTGCAACCCTAACGGAGGCGATGCCATTGGATGAATCAACAGTAGAGCAGGCTTCCTCGCAGTAGGGCATTGCAGGCCGGAGATAGATAAGTATCCTGGCAAACTCCACGTGTGGCAAACACGAGCCTTACAGTCTTAGTCGAGGACGTAACGAAAACCCATAAGTCATTTTCCACGTCACAACATTACTGGCCCCGGCCTGTCCCGCCGGGGCCTTTCTTTTGGCTTTCGGCTGCGCTCGCCAACTTTTCCGTTGCTACGGCCTCGGCGTTTGCCGCCAGCCGTCCCGCGCCCCGTCGCTTTCAGAAAACCCTCTCCGCCAAGATCCGCTCTTCCTGGCCGGATTAGTCGGCCTGCTCGGCGCGCCACCAGGCCGCCAGCCGGGTCAGGCCTTCCCGGAGCGTCAGGTTCGGCCTGAAGCCCGCCGCAGCCAATTTCGCGCAATCGGCCACGGAATGGCGAATGTCCCCCGGCCTTGGCGGCAGGAAGGTCACGGCCGGCTCCTCGCCCGTCAGCTCGCCCAGGGCCTGGATCAGTTCGAGGATGGAGGTGGACCGGCCCGTGCCCAGATTGTACACGCCGGCCAAAGGCCGGCTCAGGGGGCCAAGCAGGCCGGCGGCCAGCAGATACCCCGACACCACGTCATCGACGGCGACAAAATCACGGGTTTGCCGGCCGTCGCCAAAGACGGTCAGGGGCCGGCGGGCGAATCCCGCCTCCATGAAGCGGGAAATGACGCCGCTGTAAGGGCTTAAGGCGTCCTGGCGCGGGCCGTAGACATTGAAGCAGCGAAGCGAAGCGCCATGGCCGGAGGCTGCAATGGCCGCCGAGGCCAGGTATTTCGCCCGGCCGTAGGGGCTTTGCTGGACGGTCCCCGGTCCGGCGGCCGCTTCGGCCAGCGGGATGGTCGCGGCGTCGCCGTATTCGGCGGCCGATCCGGCGAAGACAAAAGCCGGCAGGCCGGCCTGCCGCGCCTGCTCGTGCAAGGCCAGTGTCGCGTCGAGATTCACGGCCATGGTCAGCTGGGGATGGTCGATGGAAAAGGGCACGCTAACCACGGCGGCGAGATGGAAAACGCCGTACAACCCGGGCCGGGCGGCCAGGGCGTCCCGCACCAGACCCGGCTCGCGGACGTCACGCTCCCAGAACGTGAAGCCCGGGTGGTCGGCAAAGGCCGCCATGTTGCGGCGATGGCCTGTGACCAGGCTGTCCACCCCGAGCACGGCGCAGCCTCGGGACAACAGGGCCGGGGCAATATGGCTGCCGATAAAGCCCGCGCAGCCCGTCACCAGACAGGCGATGTCCTTGTTTCCCATGGGCGTTTTTCCGCGACCTTAGCCCTTGCGCCGAAACCACAGGACCCCGAACCCCTCGGCGTGGCTTCTGTCCCGGACCAGGTCGTGGGTGTGGAGCAGGGCCTCTATGGCCAGACGATCCTGCATGCCGTGGGTTTCCACCAGGATGTGCCGCACCTGGGGCAGCATGGGGGCAAGGCTCCGCAAGATGGGCAGCTCGCTGCCTTCCGTGTCGACCTTCAAGATGTCGATTTCGGCAATAGCCATGTCCCGCAACAGGGCGCGGGCGTCGCGGACGGGAACCGTCTCGCTGGAAGCGAAATTCGCGTCCTGGCCGACCAGGCTGTTCTGGCCGGAATTGGCGGCGTGAATTTTCAAGGTCGCCTCGCCGTCGAAATCGGAGACAGCCACCTGCCAGGCCTGCACGTCGGCGAGTTGGGCGATGTTGTGCTTGAGCAGCGCAAAGGACGTCGAGCACGGCTCGAAGCACCAGATGCGGGCGGCCGGATGCGATGCCTTGAAATACACGGCGGAAAGCCCGATGTTCGCCCCGATGTCGATGATGGTCCGCACCGGTTCCGTGTCCGCCACGGCGTACTCTTGCTCTTCAAAGATGGACTGCAGCCGAAACATTTCCTTTATCGGCACATGGATGGGAATGGCGACCCCACCGATTTCGAGCGTGATCGTTTTCACCATGCGGGCCTCCTTGTCATGCCAGCCCCGACAACTGCAGCACTTTCTGGACGACGGCGTCATTCTTGTCGCGCAAGGCCTTGGGATAGCGGAAATCCTGTCGCGGGGCCTGGCCCCGGACGATGTCGGCGAAGGCGGCCGTCACCCGGCCAATGTCAAAACACTTCCTGGCGTGCTGCCGGCCCAGGTCGCCGAGCGCCTTGCGAATCAACGGTTGCTGAGCCAACGTCGCGGCGACTCGGCCGAAATGCTCCAGGGCCACGACCACGCCGCCGGCCTGGTCGCGCACCGAACCGCATTGCGGCGTCGCCAGCCACGGGGTGCCGTGGTTCATGGCCTGCAAGATGACCATGGGGCAGCCTTCGCCGTTGGAGGCCAAAAACAGCAGATCGGCGTCGCGTATGGCCGCGGCCGTGATGTCGCGCGGCGTAAATCCGGCGACCTCGATGCGGGCATCGCCTTCGGCCGCCTTTTGCACTTCCTCAAAATACCATTCCAGGTGGGGATTGCCGATGATGTGGAGCTTCCACTCCCCGGGCAATTGCCGCATGACGCGTATGAGGCCGATGTGGTTTTTGACCGGCCAATAGTTGGCGACCATGACGAATAGCGGCTTGTCCGCCGGATAGCCGATGGTTTGGCGAAACGGCGTCGCCGCCGGATGGTCGCGCACGGCGTGGGGGATGAACTGGTACGGCAGGCCGGCGGTTTCGAGCAGTTGGGCGTCGCAGGAAGATTCCGTGATGCTCGCCAGCGCGTCGGCCTGGGCGATCTGGCGCATCACGGCCGGCAACACGCCGCTGTCGAGATAGCCGTCCAGGTTCTCCCGGTTGATGATCGGCAGGTAGATGATCCGGGGCCGGGGCTGGGGCAGGGACAGCAGGTAAAACGGCAGCACGGCCGGATGGGCCAACAGGATCACCGCGTCGTAGCCGCCCTTGAGAACCAGCATCCCGATGTCCGCGATGCCGCCCGGCTTGGCGGCGTCGGGCAGCATGTAGTTCGGGAATTCGAAAATCCGCATGCCCCGGTAGACGGCGGCCGGCCGGCCCGGCACGGTCTTGGTCGCCACGTCCACAGCCAGCCCCTGATCGATCAGTCCGGCTCCCAGGTCTTCCAGAAAGACCTCGATGCCGCCCAGGGAAGGCCAGAAAAATTCGCCTACGAGCAGGACCCGCTGGCTGCCGCCCCCGCCCCTGGAGGCGGCGATGGCCGCCAACACCGCGCGCTGCGACAGGCTTTCCCGGCCGGCCTGATCGGCGTTTTGCGAGATGGCCTCCATGTAGTCCGTGGCCAGCCGATCAATCTCCGGCCCGGCCTTGGCCCGCAACGCCCGACGGACCCAGACCAGCGCCCGGCTCAGGCAGCCCAGGTGGGTGAACCGTTCGGCGAATTTCAGCGACGCCAGGGCTTCGCACGCTTGCTGCGGCAGGCGGGACCAGTCAAGGTCCGGGCAAAGCGCCCGCAGCGGATGGGCGGCCAGCAGGCCGTCCACGACGCGGCAGTCGAGTTCCAGGTTCTGCCCGTTGGTCGCCCGGGCGTTGCCGTGATGCCGCCATTGGCAGACGACCCGGCCGGCGTGCTTGACTTCGGCCTTGCCCGGAACCCGCGTGAACCATTCATAATCCTGGGCGCGCGGATAGTCCGGGGAGAACTCCCCGAGCGCCTCGAAGCAGCTGCGGCGCACCAAGGTGCCCGGATTGGGCAACTCGTTCCACATGGCCATGGCGGCCAGCAAGGCCTCGGGCTTGCGGTACCAATCCTTGTAGGTTTCCAGGCGCATGTGCCGCCGCTCTTCGGAAATGGATTCAAGATCGCCGTAGATGATGTCCACGTCCGGATACTGCCTCAGGATGCGGGCATAGTCCCGCAGGACGCCAGGCAGCAGCAGGTCGTCGGAATCAAGCCACAGGACGTATTCGCCCCGGGCTTCCCGCAGGCAGCGGTTGCGGGCCGCCGGACGGCCGCCGTTGTCCTGGCGGACGTAGCGCAGTCGGGGATCGGCGTATTTGCCGACCACGGACGCGGTCGCGTCGGTGGAGCCGTCGTCAACGACCACGACTTCAAAACGCGGATACTCCTGGGCCAGGGCGGAAGCGATGGCCTCGCCGATCAGGGCTTCCCGGTTATGCACCGGAATGCTGATGGAAATAAACGGTTCCCGGGGAAGGGAGGCCGCCGGCCCGTGGGGCGGCACGCGGATGTCCGCCGGAACCTCCTGGTGACAGGACTGCGGCGTGAAACCCGGCAATCCGTCCGGAAAAAGGCGTTCGCCCTGGGCGAACCGCGCCGCCAGGGCCGCCGCGCTCCAGTCGGCCTGACCGGCATGGCGGTTGTCGAAACGGCTTTGCACGACATTGAGCGGAATGCAAAAAGCGGCGGACGTCTCATAAAACGCCACGTCGGGGCGGAGCTTCGAAAACGCCGACTTGCTGCCGTTGAGGATCGATTCCAGCGTGTTGGGGTGGTCGAAGGCGCTGTGTTCCAGCACCGGGAGGATGTCGGCGGTGCGAAAAAGCGAGCTGGAGACCTCCAGCGGATAGGCGAAATATTGCGCCGACCGGGTCCAATCCACCCGGAGCAGGCCGGGAGCCAGCGTTTCATACACGGGAGCCGCCTGGGCGGTTCCCGTGGGGTAGTGGCTGACGATGTTGCGGCCAAGGCGATAGGAAAACCCGAGCAGGTCGGGGTGTTCCCTCAGGGCGCGGATGCCGTCCCCGAGCCGGCACAGGTGCACGAAAACGGCGTCGTCCACCGCGAACAGGACGTAGTGTCCAAGGCGCGTGAACCGCAGCACATCGTCGCGAAACGCGATTTCCGGATGGAAGCGGACTTGCGGATAGGCCTGGGCCAGCGCGGCGTAGTGCCCGGCCTGGGCCTCGTCGGAGGTGGCGTAGAGGATATGGACGACGCCGTCGGCGGCATCCTGGCAACAGTCGAAATACGTCCGCAGCATGAGTTCAAGCTGCAGGGCCCTATCCTTGCTGAAAACCAGGACGGCGACGCTGTCGTTTGGCTCTGCCATGACCTTCCCTCAGCCATGCCTGGCCGGCTGGCGATTTCCGCGGCCCCATCCCGCCCTTGGCGTCGCGCCAGGAACCGAACCGGCATCCGTCAGGCGGACATCGATGCGATCATCAGCGAATGGAAACCAAATCCATGCGGCAAGATGGCCTGTTTTCAGGGAAACGGCAACTCGTTTCGACCCAACGCGGTCCTCGTCCCCACCCCCCATTGCAGGGGTCCGGGGGGATCATCCCCCCGGCCGCCGGAGGCCTCTTCTCTTCCCT
>JAEZEM010000157.1 GCA_023417745.1 Pseudomonadota bacterium | reverse complement strand
TGCTCGGGTTGGTGTTGTAGCCCGAGGTGGTCACCCGCCGGCCCGCGCCGCCGTGCACCGTGGTGACGTAGATGTTGGGGCTGCCGGTCCCGTCGGAGACGTAGGCCATGGCCCCACCCGAGGCGGCAAAGGTGGGCGAGACCTCGATGCCGCTGCCGGCCACCAGGGGCTGCCCCGGCTGGTAGGCGGAGTTGAGCAGATAGATGTCGGCCTTGCCGTGCATGGTCAGGCTCACCGCCACCTGGCCGTCGGGCAGGAAGTGGGGGCTGACCACGTTGGTGGACGGCAGGGTGTAGACCTGCGGCTTGCCGCCGCCGGACCACACGCCCAGGTAATGGCCGCGCGAACCGATCAGCGTAAAAACGATGCGCCGGCCGTCAAAAGACCAGCAGGGGCTGACGGCCATGCCCAGTTCGTTGTAGGTGGTCACGCGGTTAAGCCCCCGGCCGGTGGGGCGCACGGTCCAGATGTCGGCCCCCTTGCCGGAACTGGGCTTGACGAAGGCGATCTGGGAATTGAAAAAGCCGCCCTGGCCGGTGAGCGCCTGCATGAGCTCCATGCAGAACCGGTCGGCGATGTCGGGCAGCTGGGCGTCGGTCACCGCATCGTAGCCTTTGCCGACCAGCACTTTCTGGGAATAGACCTCAAAGCCGCGCAACTCGACGTTGCCGAGGTTGCCGCCCGGGGTCCAGTTGGCCGTCACGAGGACGTCGATCTTGGCCAGGCCAAAGGGTTTGAAGTCGATCTGGTCGGCCGTGGCCCCGGCCACCTGGCCGGGCACGCTCGACTGGGGCACGATCTGCAGGAAGGGCAAGAACTGCAGGTCCTTGTTGATGAGCTCCTGGAGCTTTTCGGCCGGAGTCATGTGGCCGCCGCCGGCAAAGGGGCGAGCCTGCACCAGATTCATCTTGGCCTGTCCCGGGCCTTGGATGTCCACGGCCAAGGAAGTCTGAGCCTGCGCCTGCGCCACGTCCAGGCACAACAGCGCGGCCACAAGGGCGCACCACATGCCGGTCACCATCATCCGCTTTCGCATGATCATCGCCTGAAATCCCTGAAATGTCGTTTTGAAGGGTTGGGCGCAGGCCCGGGAAAGGAGAAAGGGGCCGGCGTCAGGGCAGCCTAAGCGGTTTGCCCGGCCGGGGCCGGACAGAGACCGCCATCCGCGCCCTCATAGCCCGATCCCGCGCCGGGCGCAATCGCGCGGCGCGGGATGCGGAAAAACGTCACTGTCCAAGTTCCTGGGAAGTAAACCGCAGCTGCAGCACGTTGAGTCCGGCCGGCGGCGCCGGCAGGGTCTCGGTCTCGGCCACGGACTTGACCGTGGACGCGTCGAAATTGGGCTGGCCCGAGGGCTGCACCAACCGGTAATTGAGGATGCGGCCGTCCTTGTCGATGTGCACCTCGACCACGGCGGCGAGCTGCTGCTTGGCCCCGGTCTGGGGGAAGCGCCAGTTCTTTTTGACCTCGCGGTTGACGATCTGGGCGTAGACGCCCATGGTCACGCCGCCGCCGCCGCCGGCTCCGGGCGTGCCGCCGGGAACGCCGCCGCCCCCGCCGCCGGCCGCCTTGCGGGCCTCGGCCAGGGCCTTGGCCACGGGATCGCCGCCGGCCGCGCCGGCTCCCGAGCCGGAACCGGAGCCGCTGCCAGCCTTGGCTTTGGCGTCTTTGAGCGCCTGCTCCAGGGTGCTTTTCTCGGACGCCTTGGCCGCCTCGGCCGCCTTTTTGGCGTCGTCGGCCGCCTTCTTGGCGTCAGCGGCTTTTTTCGCCTCGTCGGCTTTCTTCTGATCCTCGGCCTTCTTGGCGTCCTCGGCCTTTTTCTTGGCCTCGTCAGCCTTCCTTTGTTCCTCGGCCTTTTTGTGCTCTTCGGCCTTCTTCTTGGCCTCGTCGATTTTCTTCTGCTCTTCGGCCTTTTTCTGTTCCTCGGCCTTGCGCGTGGCTTCCTCGATCTTCTTGAAATCGGGCTTGGGCTCGATTTTGGGCTCGGGCTTGGCCTGTTCCGTGGGAATGGGCTTGGCCTCGGGCTTTTTGGGCTCGGGCTTGGGTTCGGGCTTTTTCGGTTCCGGCTCGGGTTCGTGCCGCTTGGGCTGAGGCGGCTCGGGCACGGCGGCCACAGGCTCGGGCGGTATGGGCTTGGCCGGCGTGGCCGGAGCCTCGGCCGGCTCGGGCAGAGTCTCCTTGGCCGCGGCGCCTGGGCCCCCTTCGGGTTCGGTCGGGCCAAGCTCGGGCCGGTCGCCTGGTCCCTTGGGGCCAAGGGGCAGGCCGACTTCGCCGGGCGGCAGGCCCGGCGGGGCCAGGGACACGAGATCCACCTCGTAGACCGGCACGTTGAGCTGGAACTTGACCGGCTCGATGCTGACGAACAGCAAGCTCGCCAGCACCACGGTCAGATGCAGAAAGATGGAAAATATCCAGCCAAGGACGCGCATGGTGTTCTCTATCGGTCACGCTCCGGGAGCGGCTCCCGGCCGGGCCTATTTCTTTTTGGCGGCAGCGGCCGCTGCTGCGGCGGCGTTTTTGGCCGACTTCTCGTCTTCGGCCACGACGCCGAGCTTGTCGACGCCGGCCGCCTTGATGATGCCCATGACCTTGACCACCGTGCCGTAGGCCACGGCCTGGTCGGCCCGCAAAAAGAGCTGCTTTTTCTGGTCCGTCACCAGCCGCTTCACCTGGCCTTCAAGGTCGGCGTACTCCACCTGGTATTTGTCGAGGAAGATCGAGCCGTCGGCCTTGACGGTCAACACCAGGCTCGTATCCTCCTTGGGCAAAACGCTGACGGCCCGGGTCTGGGGCAGATCGACCTCAAGCCCCTGGGTCATCATGGGCGCGGTGACCATGAAGATGATGAGCAGCACCAGCATCACGTCCACGAAGGGCGTGACGTTGACGTCGGCCAAAAACCGGCCTTTGCCGCCAGTCTGCATGCCCATGGCCTAGAACCTCTCGGAGGCGGCCTGCTGCTGGCGGCGCGCGGCGGCCTGGGCGGACGGGGCGGGCTGGGCGGCCTCACGCGGGGTCCAGGTGACCTCGCGCTGGATGCGGTTTAAAAACGCCCCGGCGAAGTTGACCAGCTCGTTTTCGATGCTGGTCACAAAGCCCAGGTAGTAGTTGTAGGCCAGGACGGCCGGGATGGCCACGGCCAGGCCGATGGCCGTGGCGACCAGCGCTTCGGAGATGCCCGGGGCGACGGCGGCCAGGGCGGCGGACTGCTGCAGGCCGATGGAGTGAAACGAGTTCATGATGCCCCAGACCGTGCCGAAAAGGCCGATAAACGGGGTGGCGTTGGCCGTGGTCGCCAGGAAGGCGAGGTTTTTGGAAAGCTTGGCCAGTTCCATGGACACGCCCTGACGCAGCACCCGGCGGATGTTGTCCATGGCCACATGGGCCTTTTCGGCCGGGTCGAGATCGGCCTGCTCCATGCGCACCAGCTCTTCAAAGGCCATGCGGCCGACGAAAAAGGCCGGCGAGTGCCGGGACTGCCCCAGGGCCTGCATGGCCGCGCGCAAGGTGTCGGCCTCCTGGAACCGTTCGTAGTCCCGGGCCGTGTCGCGCTTGGCGGCGGTCAGCGTGAAAAACTTGACGAAGATGATGCTCCAGCAGCCCAGGGACATGAATGCCAGCACGCACAAGACGAAAATAACCG
>JAEZEM010000103.1 GCA_023417745.1 Pseudomonadota bacterium | reverse complement strand
TCCGGGCTGGCCCCGGGCAGCGACACCCGCACCTCGATGGTGGGGAAGTCGACGTTGGGCAGGTCGGACACCGGCAGGCGCGTGTAGGCCATGACGCCGAAGATGAGGATGGCGGCCATGACCAGGGTGGTCATGACTGGCCGGTTGATAAAAATGGAGGCCGGATTCACGACTTGGCTCCGTCGCCGGCCGCCTTGGCGCCGGTCGGTTTGGCCTCGGCCGGTTTCGGGTCGGCCGGCTTCTGGTCGGCCGGCCGGCCCTCGGCCGGAGCGGCCTCGCCCTTGCTTTCGGGGGCGGGAGCCTTGATTTCGGCCTTGACGCCCGGGGCCAGACGGATCTGGCCGTCGGTGACCACCATTTCACCCGGGGAAAGCCCTTTTTCCACCACGGTCTCGTCATCGACGATGGGGCCTGGGGTGATCTGCCGGGCCTCGGCCTTGCCGTCGGCCACGACGTAGACGTAGGGGCCGGACACGCCGTCCAGCACGGCCCGGGTGGGGATGACCACGGCGTTTTCGCGGGTTTCGATGGTCAGGCCCACGCGCAGGAACTGGCCGGGCCACAGACTCTGGTCGGCGTTTCGCGCTTCGGCCTTGAGGCGGATGGCCCCGGTCTTGATGTCCACGGTGTTGTCCACGGACACGATGGGGGCCGTGACGGCCCCGGCCTCGGGCGCGCCCGGCGGGGCGGCGGTGATTTGCAGCGCGCCTGTCCGCATCCGGGCCATGATGGCGGGCAGATAGCGTTCGGGCACGGAAAAGGCGATGTAGATGGGGCTGATCTGATTGATGATGCAGGCCGTGGCTTCGTTGGCCTTGACCACGTTGCCGGTGGTCAAAAGCACCGAGCCGACCCGGCCGGCGATGGGGGCGCGCACCTCGGCGTATTCCAGATCGAGCTTGGCCCGGTCCAGGGTGGCCTGGTTGAGCTTTATGGTCCCTTCCAGGGTCTTGGCCTGGGCAAAGGTTTCGTCGTACTGGCCCTGGGCCACCACGTCCTTGGTCTTGAGCGTGGTGTAACGCTTGAGGTCTTCCTCAGCCTTGAACAGGAGCGCCTTGTCGCGTTCGAGCTTGGCCAAGGATTCGCGGATGGCCAGTTCGAAGGGCCGGGGGTCGATGCGGAAAAGCACGTCGCCCTTGGCCACCTTGGCCCCATCCTGGACAAGCTGGGCCACGATGGCTCCGGCCACTTGCGGTTTGACGGCCACGGTGGCCATGGGCTCGACGTTGCCCACGGCCTTGACCGTGACGGGCACGGTTCCGGCCTTGGCCGGCACGGCGACTACCGGGGCGGGGCGGGCTTCACGGCTGGCCTTCTGTTCCGAGCCGCTGCACGACCAGACACAAAGCAAAAGCGCCGCGAAAGCGGCGCGGCGAAAAAACGGGCGGTTCAAAGCACGTCTCCTGAGTGGGGTTCCAGTTGCGGCGGGGCAAAGTCGCTGGTCCGGTAGCCGCGCAGGGCGGCCAGGGAAAAGCGGGCCACATGGGCGGCCAGGGCGTCGAGACCGCCAAGACCGGGGTCGTTGTCGGGATAGAGCCGGGCGATCACCGGCCGGTCGATGACGAAGTGGCGGCACTGGCCGACCACGCTCTGGGCGCAGCGGGCCACGGCCGCGGCCTGCGCCCCGGGGCCGAGGATGTCGGCCACGATGGCGCGCAGCACGGCGTTGGCCGGGGCCAGGCAGCGTTCCACCACCACGGCCAGCTGGGGCGTGGGCTCGGCCATCTCCCGGGCCATGAGGCGAAACAGCCAGGCATGGCGGCTTTTTTCGGTCAACCGCAGCAGCAGGGCGCGTACGTAAGCGTAAAGGCGGGTTTCGGGCGAGGCGTCGGGCGGCAGGCCCAATTCCGGCGGATACAGGCGCATGGCCTCGGCGTGGGCATGTTCCAGGACAGCCAGATACAGGCGATCCTTGCTGCCGAAATGGTAGTGGATGGCAGCGACGTTGGCGCGCGCCGTCTTGGTGATCTCGCGCACGGTGGCGGCGTGAAATCCCTTGCAAGAAAATATTTCTCCGGCCGCGTCCAGAAGCCGCGCCCGGGTCTCGTCCTCACGACCGCTGCTGGTCATCTGGCCGCCTTACGTCAAACATGTGTTCAAATTGGGGATACGGGCCTTCCGGGCAAGGGTCAATACTTTCGCGCGGGGTGGGGAAAGGCTTACGGTTTTGACATGCCGCGTCGGTCGGGGCGGTTGACCCCGTCCCCCAAAGCGCCTAGCCCGGAAATATCGACAACCAAGAAGGAGTATCCCATGGCCGAACCTGTCGTTCACGTCGTCGCCCGCTTCAAGGCCAAGCCCGGCAAGGAGGCCGCCCTGAAAGCCGGCCTGACCGCCCTGGTCGCGCCCACCCAAAAAGACCCCGGCTATATCGCCTATGATCTTTTCGAATCCGTGGAAAGCCCCGGCAGCTTCGTGCTGGTCGAGGCCTGGGCCAGCCGGGAGCTCCTGGCCGCCCACCTGGATACGCCGCACCTAAATGGTTTCAAGGCCGCCGCCCCGGAGCTGCTGGCCGAACCCATGTCCGTCAAACTCTACGCCGAGACCCCGGGGCTGTAAGCGGGGCCGGATGGGACGTCGCGTCGCGCGGGTCCCGACGGTCTGTCCAGAGCATACGCGGCCCGGCTGCGGCCGGCTGCCGCGACGCGCAAGGCGCGACCGGATTCCGGCCGCGCCTTGGTTGTTTCGAGAGCGCGAAAAAAATGGCGCGGGCTGCCGCGTTCGCCGCAATCGGGCGGGGAGCGCTCGCCCCAGGCCCTGCCGGTTGGCTAGGACATGGCCGGCAGGCTGAGGCTCGCCGGCACGAGTTGCACCAGATTGGGGGCGATCAGGTTGGCCGCCATGGCGCACAGCCCGATCAGGGCCATGACCGCGCCGACAAAGCCGGCCGCCAGCAGCAGCTTGTGGCGCAGGGCGTTTTCCTGGGGCATGACGAAGCCGAAACAGGCCAGCGCCAGCAGCAGCCCGGTGCCGAAAAGCCCCAGGGACGCGGCCAGGGTGGTGGTCAGTTCGCCGGCCAGAGGCATAAGCCCCAGCCCCAGCCAGGCCACGCCGGGAAGGGCCATGAGCAGGCCGCCAAAGGCGAAACGCGCCGCCAGGCGCATGGTGAAGTTGTAGTAGTCGCGCCCGAAATCGTCCCGGTCGCGCCGCCAGACCAGCCAGGCTCCGGTGTAGGCCCCGGCCAGGCCCACCGACAGGGGCAGCCCGATGGTCAGAAAACGCCAGAAGAGCGAATTGGCCGGCGGCAGCAGGAAGGCGGCGGTGGTCGCTGGCGGCAAGGCCAGGGCCAGGGGGCGCGAAGCGGCCAGGCCGGCGTAGAAGGCGGCCCACAACAGCAGGGTAGCCGACAGGCCGATCAGGCCGTGCAGGGGCTTTTGGGTTTTGAAGCGCTGCCACGAGCCGCGATAGGTCAAAAAGGCGGCCGCGCCGCCAAGCACCGTCGCAGCCACCGCGCCAAAGGGCAGGGGCAGGCCCAGGTAATAGGGCGCTTTGGCCGGGGCCAGGAACCAGACCGCCGCCAACACGGCGGCCAGGACGCAAAACAGCCATAACCCGCCAAGCAAGGCAAAGGTGGCGGCCTGCTGGCCGAACTTGTCGGTGAAAATTTTGAGGCGCTTGACCTTGCTTAAGCCCACCACGGATGTGAGGCAGGGGATGGCGGCGGCAGCCAGGGCCAGGCCGAGATGCACGGCGAAAAGGACCATGACCGCCCAGAAAACGGTGATGCGGACAGTCTCGGGCATGGGGAGTCTTCTCCTTTCGGCCTGATGGTTTCGTTGCCTGCCGGCGAAGCGTGCGCGGCACGGCGCGCCAGCGACTTTGCAGACGGCTTGTGCCCTAATTCCGCTAAAGATGCAACAAAACCGGCCGACTCCGGAGCCGGGTTCCAGAATCGGCTTGCGAAAACCGCGCCTGTCACGTAGTTTCTCTCCAAATATGAACGGTCTTGCAGCGTTAGGACGACACCCACGATGAAACGGCGTTCCCTGTCCCTGGCGGCGTCGGCCATGATGCTGGCCGGCGGCCTGCTTGCCGGCTGCGGTCCGGGCAACACCCTGGCCGTGGGCAAGGGCAGCGACGACTTTCGGCTGCACGCCGTGGAATCCTCCCTGCAAAAAGCCCAGGAAGAATTGAAGGCCATCGCCGGCCGCCAGCAGCAAAACGACGGCCGTCTGGCCGAAATCCAAAAACAGATCGCCGCCATCCGAGCCAGTCTCGAAGGCCAGGGGCTCAAGGTCCCGGCCGGGGCCTCGCGCGGTAGCGCCTTGGGCCAGGGCTTTGCCCATCCTGAAACGGCCCTGGGCGGCCCCGGCCAGGAACGCCCGGCCGAGGGGCCGCCGCCCGGCGCGTCCGAACGTGGAACCGAACCGGGCCTGCCCCCTTCCGACGCCGCCGGGACGTCCCTGGCCATGGCTCGGGCCGCCAACCCCGGCGCGGAATCGGCCGGACCGCCGGCCGGCCTGCCGCCAAGCGCTGTCCGTCCGTCCGCGCCGCCCCAGTCCGCTCCCCCCGCCGGTGCTGCCGACG
>JAEZEM010000041.1 GCA_023417745.1 Pseudomonadota bacterium | reverse complement strand
GCCTTCTGTCCTTGTGGACGCTCTACCGCGCCCTGGCTCGCGGGGGATTTGGCAACTACGTCGCCTACGCCGCCGCCACCGCGGCCATGTGCTACAGCTCGTCCATGGGCACCACCAACATCGGGGCGCAGGGGCTTTTCACCGCCTATTTTCTCCTGCGCGGCCTGATCAGCCGCGAGTTGACGCCGCGCGCGGCGCTCCAAAAAGGACTGGCCCTGGCCGCCTGCGTGGGCGTGGTCGGGCTGTGCTTCCTGCCCTGGCTCCCGGCCTACCGCAACATCTTCGCCCTGCTGCGCCTGGAAAAATCCCCGGGCATCCCGGAGGGGTTTGTCGAAAGCGTGCTGACCGAATTTTTCGCCTACGCCGCGCCCAAGCGCGGGCTGCCCTGGTTGCCCCTGGCCCTGACGAGCTTGGGCGGGCTGGGCGTCGCCCTGGCAAAGCCTCGCCTGCGACCGGGCCTGGTTTTGCTTGCCCTTTTCTCGCTCATGCCCGTGGCCGCCTTTCTGCTGGCCGGCACCAAACTCGAAATCAGCTCGCGCTACGTCTTCAACGCCTTTTTCGCCCTGCTCGCCCTGGCCGGGCTTAGCCTGGACGCCGGTCTTGGCAAAATCGCCGACTACGTCGGCCTTGCGCCGTCGCGACGCGCTCTGGCCCTGCCCCTGGCCGGCCTCGGCTGCTGCCTGCTCCTTTGCGCCGTGGATCTCTCCACGCTGCCGTCGTATTACCGCCGCGAGACGTCGTACAACAAGGAATTAGCCGACTATCTGGCCTGGAACAAGAACAACGTCGAGTATCTGTTTCTGCAAAGCAACCGCAACCCCAAACTCATCACCAACTGGTACCTGCCCGGCGTCTACAAGACCCTGGCCACCTACCAGCCCAAGGGCTATAAACGAGCTTACCACGTCATCCAAAGCGACCTGACTCCGGCCGTTAAACCCTTTCCCATGCAGAAGGTCGCCCGGTTCATGGATTCCGCCGTCTACCGCCTGGGGCTTGTCAGCGCCGCCCCGGTGACGCTTTTCCCGGACGCGGCCGGAAACGCCGGTTATACCGACAAATTCGACGACTACCGCTTCTACGCCGATTGCGAGGAAGCCGACAACATCGCCCCGGAAAGCCGCTACCACACGCTCACCCACTATGATTACGAGCGTCCCGGCCATGTGCTCTACCGCTTTGTCGCCGCCTCAGGCACGGCCTACGCCGCCGGCCGGCTGTCCCTCGACTTCTCGGCCACCTTCCTGGAGGGTATCCCGTCCGATTCCAGAGTGGCCATCACCGTGGCCGCCGATGACGGCCCCTTCGTCGTCCTGGATACCCTGACCGGCGACGCCTTCCTCGGACCGGACGGCATGCTCGTTGCGCCCAACAACGAAAAGCGCCGCTTCATCCGCCGCGAGTATCCCCTGCCCCAGGCCCTGGCCGGCGCGACGCAACTGCGTCTTCGCATCGACTACGGCCCGGTGGCCAATCCCGGCGTCATCGAGGTGACCGGCCTAGAACTGGCCGCCAGGCTTACCGGCCGCCCGGCCAACGACGATCCGGCCCGAAGCGCCCTGGAGCGCCTGGCCGCCAACAACGATCTCGCTGCCTGGACGCCCGGCCAGACCCGCCTGGACGCCACGCTCTACGCTTTCCCGACCCGGCCCGACATCCCCCAAGGCCCGGCCAACCCGGCCGCCGCCCTGGCCGGGTTCCTGGCCGAAAACCCAGGGAGCGAACCGGTCTTCGCCATCCCCGGCCCGGACGGCAAACCGGCCTACGTCCTCTACGATCCGGCCTTGGCCCGACCCTTCACGCCCCTGGCCGAGGGCCAGCCGGCCCGGCTCCTGGAAAACCCCGCCGCACCGACCGAATTCACCTCGCTGAAGCTCTCTGGCGCGCTCAACCGGCCAAGGCTCGCCGTGGCCGGGCGCAACCTGGACATCGGGGTCCTGGCCCCGTCGCCCTCGACGCTGCTTCTGACGCGCTCCGGCGTCGGCGTACTGCGCTTCGAGCCGAGCTTTGCCCGTGAGAGCGAGGCCCTGGCCGCCTTTCCCCTGGCCTACAACATCCGCAAAAACACCGACGAGGACTGCCTGACCTGTCGCGACGCCGCGCCCTGTTCGCTGACCGTGCCCATAAGCTCGGCCTATCCCATCACAACACTGCGCATCCTGTCCTATCCGCGCCTCTTCGCCGACAAGGCCGGCAAGAACCGGCTGACCGTGGCCTTTTCCGAGGACGGCACAACATTTACAAAGCTCGACGCCTTGGCCAGCAACCGCTCCGGCCACTGGGAAGGGCTCATGGTGCGCCGGGTGTCCGTGCTGCGTTTCAAAAAGCCCATCCACAACGGTTTCGTGCGCTTTGAGTTCTCCGGCCCGGGCGTGCAGCTGTGGTCGCGCGACGACACGCCCATGCGCGTCGAGGCGGTCCTGGACACGTCGGCCTTTACCGGTCTGCCGGCCCCGGCCGGCCCCTTTGCCGCCGAACTGCTTGGCAACGGCGGCCAGCCGCTGTCGATCTTCCTCACGCCCGAACTCCTGCCCTACCGGCCGGACCTCCAGGACAATTATTGATGCCGCCTGCAACTTCGCCGCTGCAGCAGGAGAAAAACGCGTGAGCCGCGCCCTGGCCAAGGCGCTCTCCAGCCAGTGGGCGGCCACCCTCTACGCCGCCGCCGTGTCCGTGGGCCTGACCTTCCTGCTCGGCCGCGTCCTGGGGCCGGCCGGATTCGGTGAATACTCCTATCTCCTCACCCTGGGGTCGCTTTTTGCCATCCTGCAGGACGGCGGTTTTTCCACCCTGCTCTTTCGCGAAACAGCCAAGGCCGGGCTGGCCCCTGTTCCGGGCCGGCCGCCCCTTTTGTCCCTGGCCGTCGGCCATCTGCTGGCCGTGACGCTCCTTGGACTTTGCCTGGTTCCGCTTTTCCCCCAGGGCGAGCGCCTGTCCCTGGGCGCGGCCGTGGTCTACTACGCCCTTTTTTGCGCCTCTTCGCTGGTCTCCTCCGAACTCAAGGGCCACAACAATTTCGCCGCCGAGGCCTTGTGGCGGGCCGTGGTGCGCACGGCCACGGCCCTGGCTGCCGGGGCCGCCCTGCTTTTCCCGTCGCCCGGCCCCCTGGCCGTTTTCGCCGGCCTGGCCGTGGGCCAGCTTTTGGCCCTGGCCACGCCCTACGCCCGGCCGCTGCGCACGCACCCGAAGCTGGGCCTCTACCGCGACGTCTACGCCCCCTGCGCCGCATTTTTGTGCATCTCGGCCGCCACCACCATCTATTTCCGCTGCGACATCGTGCTGCTGAAGTTCCTCACCCACGACGACGCGACCATCGGCAACTACGCCGCCGCCTACCGCCTCATCGAAGGCGTCATCATGCTGGCCACGCCCCTGGCCCACGTGTTTTTCCGCAAGCTGCGCGTGAGCCTCGACGACCAGGGCGCTTTTGGCCGCTCCTTTCGCCTCATGCTCGGCGTCATGGTCGCGCTCTCCATTGGCGCGACCCTGGGCGGCCTCCTCCTTGGCCCTTTCATCCTGCGTCTGGCTTTTGGCGACAAATACGCCGCCGCCGAACCGCTCCTGGTTTGGCTTTTGGCCTCGCTGCCCTTTATCCTGCCCAACTACGTCCTGACCCAGGGGCTGGTGGCCCTTGGCCGCGAGCGCTACTACGCCGTGGTCACCATCATTGCCGCGGCGCTCAACATCGGGCTCAATTTCCTGCTTATTCCCGTCCTGGCCGCCAAGGGCGCGGCCCTGGCCACCGTGGTCACCGAAGCCGCCCTGTGCGCCGGCCTCGGCTGGGCCTTCATGAAGTGGGGATTCACGAAGAAGTGAGCGCCGGGCCACCTCCCGCGCCCCGGAGGAAATGACGCCTCCGAGCTCCCGGAAGGCTTGCTCCGGCTTCCGCGCCTTTTGACACTCCCGGCCCTTTGTGCTTAATTGACCTCCTTTTCGCGAAACTCGTACGCGCTTTGGAGGCGTTTCCATGACTGATTCTCCCGCTTCGCAGCACGGCTCGGCCAAATCGTCCGACATTCCCGCCCCGCTGCGCCTTCCTGTCCAGTACTGGCGGCATTCCCTGGCCGCCGCCGCCATCGTCCTCGTGGCCGCCGGCGGCTACGCGCTCTTTGGCGTCTATCAGAAGGGCCAGGTCGAAAAGTCCGAGGCCGCCCTGGGCGAAATCATCACCGCCAAGGCCGGCGCGGACCGCGTCGCCGCCCTGGAAACTCTGGCAAAATCCGCTCCCGAAGGGGCCAAGGCCGGCATCTACCTGGAACTGGCCAAGACCGCCCAGGGATTGGGCGATTTCACCAAGGCCGCCAGCGCCTTCGAAGCCGTGGCCAAGTCCGCCCCGTCCGGCATGAAGACCATCGCCGGTCTCGGCGAAGCCGCCGCCCTGTCCCGCGCCGGCCAGGACGCCAAGGCCGTGGACGTGCTGGAATCCCTGGCCGCCAAGTCCCCCAAGATCTTCGCCATGACCATCGACCGTCAGCTCGCCGTCACGGCCGAGGCCGCCGGCCAGTGGCAAAAGGCCCTGGCCGCCTATGAGCGCATGAAGGCCGACGGCAACGTGCAAAACGCCAGCTTCATCGACGCCCGCATCGCCGACCTCAAGGGCAAGACCGCCGGCGCGGCCA
>JAEZEM010000006.1 GCA_023417745.1 Pseudomonadota bacterium | reverse complement strand
GGATAACGGCGCTCCTGCGCCGAGATTCCCGGCCAAAATCCCGACCCCATCTTCGCGCGGCAGCGCGCGCAACCCTGCCGCCGCCGCCCGCCTGCCCGCCGCCCCATACGCCTGACCGCCCCCAAGTCGGGGGTCCGGGGGGCTGAGCCCCCCGGCGGGGCCTGGGGCAGCGCTCCAGTCTTCGCCTTCGCCTTTGCGTCCCTCTTCCCCTTTCTCTCTACCCCCTCTACACCCCTACTCCAGGCCCCAGCCTTCACGCACGCCGACGCGCCAGGCCGTGAAGGCTTCGAAAAAGCCTTCCAGGGGCAGTTCGCCCTTCTCGCCGGTGCGGCGGTCCTTGGTCTCGACGATGCCGCGAGTCAGTCCCTTGCCGCCCAGGGTCAGCTGGATGGGGTGTCCCATGAGGTCGGCGTCCTTGAACTTGACGCCCGGGCGTTCGTCGCGGTCGTCGAGCAGTGTTTCGATGCCGGCGGCGGTCAGGGCGGCGTAGATTTCGTCGGCTTTGGCGCAGGCGGTTTCGTCCTTGGGGCTCAAGTTGATGAGCGCCGCTTCGAAGGGGGCGATGGTCGGCGGGAAGACGATGCCGCCGTCGTCGTGGTTCTGTTCGATGGCCGAGGCCACGATGCGCGACACGCCGATGCCGTAGCAGCCCATGATCATGAACTGTTCCTTGCCGGCCTCGTCCAGGAAGGTGGCGCCCAGGGCTTTGGAATACTTGAGTCCCAGCTTGAAGACGTGGCCGACCTCAATGCCCTTGGTGAATTCGAGCAGCGCGCCGCATTTGGGGCAGGGATCGCCCGGGGCGACCTCGCGCAGGTCGGTAAACGAGACAATCTTGGCGTCGCGGCCAAGGTCCACGTGGATCAGGTGGGCGTCGGCGGCGTTGGCCCCAACCACCCAATCGTTTGCCAGGGCCAGTTCCCGGTCGGCGTAGACAGGCAGGGACAGCCCGACGGGGCCGGCAAAGCCCACGGGCGCGCCGGTGGCGGCCGTGACTTCCTCGGGGGTAGCCAGGCGGAGGTCTTCCTTGGCGTCCAGGAGGTTTTTGAATTTCACTTCGTTGAGTTCGCGGTCGCCGCGCACCAGGGCGGCCACGGTCTTGCCGTCGGCCACGTAGAGCAGCGTCTTGACCACCGAGGCGGCCGGGACCTTCAGGAAGGCGGCCACTTCCTCGACGGTGTGCTGGCCCGGGGTGGCGATCTTCTCGGCGGCGGGGCAAGGGGCGAGATCGCCGGCCGGGGGACAGATGGCCTCGGCCTTTTCGACGTTGGCTCCGTAGTCGCAGGCCGGGCAGGCCACGATGGTGTCTTCGCCGGTGTCGGCCAGGACCATGAATTCATGGGAGAACGAACCGCCGATGGCCCCGGAATCGGCGGACACGGCCCGAAACTTGAGGCCCAGGCGCTTAAAGATGCGGGCATAGGCTTCGTACATGCCCCAGTAGCTGGCGTCGGCCCCGGCGTCGTCCTTGTCAAAGGAGTAGGCGTCCTTCATGACGAATTCCCGGCCGCGCATGAGGCCGAAGCGGGGGCGAATCTCGTCGCGGAACTTGGTCTGGACCTGGTAGAGATTGACCGGCAGCTGGCGGTAGGAGCGGATCTCGTGGCGCACGAGGTCGGTGACGACCTCCTCGTGGGTGGGTCCCAGGCACGATTCCCGGTCGTGGCGGTCGACGAAGCGCAGCAGTTCCCGGCCATAGAAATCCCAGCGGCCGGATTCCTTCCAGAGATCGGCGGGCTGCACGGCGGGCATGAGGATTTCCAGCGCCCCGGCCCGGTCCATTTCCTCGCGCACGATCTTGGCGACGTTGTTGAGCGCCTTGAGCCCCAAGGGAAGATAGGTGTAGATGCCGGCCGTGAGCTTGCGGATCATGCCGGCGCGCAGCAGCAGCTTGTGGCTTATGACCTCGGCTTCGGCCGGGGTCTCTTTCAGGGTGGGGGCGTAGTAGCGGCTCAGTCGCATGGGGTTTCCTTTTTTTCGGTAATGAAGCGTTCCAGTTCGTCCATGAAGGCGGGAATAAGCTTGTCCGCGCCGCGCACCTTGCCGAGGATCTCGCCCTTGCGGAAGATGATGCCGCAGTCGCGGCCGCCGGCAATGCCTATGTCGGCCTCGCGGGCCTCGCCCGGGCCGTTGACCACGCAGCCCATGACGGCGACGGTGAATATCTCGGGCACGCCGCGCAAGCGCTCCTCCACGGCCTCGGCCAGGCCGACGAGGTCGATCTCGGTGCGCCCGCAAGTCGGGCAGGAGATGATTTCCGGGCCGCGGGCGCGCAGTTCAAGGGAGCGCAGAATTTCGTAGGCCACGCCGATTTCCGTCACCGGATCACCAGTCAGCGACACGCGCAGGGTGTCACCGATGCCCTCGGCCAGAAGCACGCCCAGGCCCACGGCGGATTTGACCGCCCCGCGCATGGGGGTTCCGGCCTCGGTGACGCCGATGTGCAGCGGATAATCGACCTTGGCGGCCAGCAGGCGGTAGGCGGCGATGGTGCGCAGGACCGAGGAGGACTTGAGCGACACCTTGATGTCCCGGAAATCCCGGGCTTCGAGCAAGGCGATGTGCTCCAGAGCGCTTTCCACCATGGCCTGGGCCGTCGGGCCGCCGTATTTCTTGAGCAGATGCTTGGCCACGGAGCCGGAATTGACGCCGATGCGGATGGGCGCGCCGTGGGCCTTGGCCGCAGCCACGACCGTGTCCACGGCGGCCTCGGAGCCGATGTTGCCGGGATTGATGCGCAGCGCGTCCACTCCGGCTTCCAGGGCGGCCACGGCCAGACGATGGTCGAAATGGATGTCGGCCACCAGCGGCACGTTGGTGGCCGCCCGGATGGCGGCCAAGGACTTGGCGGCGGCCTCGTCCAGCACGGCCAGGCGCACGATCTCGCAGCCGGCCTCGGCGAGCGCGGCAATCTGGCCCAGGGTGGCGTCCACGTCCCGGGTGTCGGTGTTGGTCATGCTCTGGACGCGCACGGGATTGTCGCCGCCGACGCCGACCGCGCCGACGCGTACGGTTCGGGTCCGGCGGCGCGGCGAAAGAGGCAGGGTTTCTTGCATGGGGAGTGTGGGTTAGGGGTTACGGGGCAAGCACTGCACGAGGACTAGCCCCCCTGCCCCACGCCGGTGATGTTGAGATAGACCTCGTCGGCTTTTTTGGCCACCGTGCCGTCGATGCGACAGTCGGCGTCTTTCTTGCCCAGGTCAAAAAGCTTCTCGATGACGTCCTTGGAAGTCACGTCGTCGCAGATGAGATAGGTCTTTTTGTCCTTGGCTTCAAAGGCCAGGCAGATGGTTTCCTTTTGCGGATATTGCTTCACGCCCGTCACCCGTCCGGTCAGGGACACGGTCTCGGCGGCCAGGGCGGAAGCGGCGAAAGCCGTAAGCGTAAGCAGCAACAAAAACGCGCGCATCAATCAAACCTCCTTGACGCGACGTCGGCAATCGGTCGTTACCGGGATGGTTCGTCGTCATCGCCGCCGGGCGCGGACCGGCCCGGGGCGGCCAGCAGCCACAGCACGAGGCACACGGCCGCAACCCAGTACAGAGCGTCCTGGCGCAGGAGCCAGACCAGGGCGTCTCGCGGCCCCCCGTCAGGCAAGACGAAGATTCGCCGCACCAGGGCGTCGGGCAGCAAGTCGCCCATGGGCCAGGCCAGCCACATCCCGTCGCGCCACACGACATAGAGCCGCATGGCGAGCATGGTCCAAAGCGCCGTCAGGCTGACCAGCAGGCAGCCCCGGCCGAGTGCGTCGCCAGCATGTCGCACGCCGCCTTGCCTCCGTTTCGGTGGCCGGCAGTATACGGGCGGCGCGCCGGCCTGTAAACGCCTGTTCGCGCCAAGGGGTGCGTCGGAAAAGCCGACGCCAAACCAGCCCTTCGCAGCACGCCAGGAGCAGGCCAGGACCTCAAGCGTTCCCGGCCGTCTCAAACCGCAACCAGGCTCCGGCCGGAGATCGGCCCGCCATGCCGCTTCAAGGCGACCGGATCGGCTTGCGCCGCGCCGTCAAAAGGGTCGGAGACGGCACGGACCACAGCTGAAACCAACTGTTTTTCTTGAAATAGAATCGTCCTTTTCAAGGGGCGCGTCACGAGGCTATCGCGGTCAGATAGGCCAGAGCCTCGCCCCGGTCGGTAAAGCGCGGGGCCACGTCAGTGATGCCCAGGCGGTCAAGAATGCGCACGAAGTTTTCGGCCAGCCCGTGCACGGCGGCCCGGCGGCCCGAGGCCCGGCAGGCCTCGGCCACGCTGGCCAGCACGTCCAGGCCGGCGCCGTTGATCGAAGCGTTGGGCGTGAAATCGAACAGCACGCCGCAGGCCTCGTCGAGATCGCGAAAGGCCCGGACCAGGAAGGGCTCGCTTTCGCTGGTGAGGCTGCCGCGAATGCCGATGACGCCCACGCGGCCTTCGAGGGCGGCGGCCACGTCGCCGCCGCTGCCGGCCGCATCGGCCATGTCCAGCCGGCCGTTGGCTCGTCCCAGGGCGGCTTCCAGGGTCTCGCGACGGATGGGCTTGTCGATGAAATCCGTGGCCCGAAGCCCCAGGGCGGCCAGGGCCAGGTCGGTGTCGCCGTGGCCGGTGATCACGATGACCTCGGTCTCGGGCCGACGGGCTTTGATCGCCTCCAGCACTTGCAGGCCGTCCATGCCGGGCATCTTGATGTCGGTCAGCACAATGGGCGGGGTCTGGGCGTCAAACACGGCCAACCCCTCCTCGCCGCTGGCGGCGGTCAAGGTCTTGTAGCCGTAGGCCCCGAGATAGAGTTCGAACATCTGCAGGGTCGGGCGTTCGTCGTCGATGACCAGGATGGTGCGCATGGGAACTCCGGGGGACTCTCGCTTGGGGCGTTGTGCGGGCTGGCGGGCACGGCGTCAAGGGCCGCGCTCGCCCCTGTCGCGGGCCACGGGAAAGGTGAGCCGAAAGACGCTGCCCTTGTCCGGGGCGCTTTCCACCTCGATCTCGCCGCCATAGTCCCGAACAATGCCGTAGGTGATGGCCAGGCCCAAGCCCATGCCCTGGCCGGTCTGCTTGGTGGTGAAAAAGGGTTCGAATATCTTGCGCCGGGCGGCCTCGGGGATGCCGCAGCCGGTGTCGGCCACGGAAACGTCGACCCGGCCGTCGCGGCTCTCCGAGACGATGGTCAGCCGGCGCGGCCGGTCGGCCGGACAGCTTTTGCCGGTCATGGCGTCGCGGGCATTGACCACGAGATTGAAAAACACCTGCTCCAGACGGTTGGCATGGGCCTTGATAGGCGCGCTGGCGGCCAGGCGCAGGACCACCTCAATGCCTTGCAGGGCCAGTTCGTGGCCGATGATGGTGAACACGCCCTTGATGGGCTCGTTGATGTCGACATATTCGAGCTTGGGTTCGGATTTGCGCCCGAAATCACGCAGATGGCCGATGATGGCGGCGGCCCGGTCCACTTGGTCGCTGACCTGTCCGGTGACGGCGGCCAGGGCGACGGGAGACGGCAGACCGCCGGTCTCGGCCACCATTTTAAGATAATCGCTGCCCATCTTGATGGCATTGAGCGGCTGATTGAGCTCGTGGGCGATGCCGGCGGACATTTCGCCAAGCGTTTTCATTTTGCTCGCCTGGATGAGCTGGGCGTCTTTTTCCACCAGCTCGGTGATGTCGGTGGCCGAGACGATGACCGCGTCCCGAGCCCGGTAGGCGATACGGCAGGCGTGGACGTTGACGTAAAGCGGTTCGCCGTCCTTGCGCACATGGCGCAGCTTGGGGAACAGCACCCGGTCGGGGGCGTCGCGGTCGGTCAGGTAGGCGGCCACGCCGCCGTCGGCGTCGGGTTCAAGCTCGGCCAGTTCCCGACCGACCAGTTCCTTGCGACCGTAGCCGTAGACGGCCTCGGCCTGGGAGTTGGCGTCCAGGATGCGGCCGGTGGCCGCCTCGACCACGAAGACCGGGTCGGGGTTGCTGTCGAAGAGCGAACGGTATTTTTCTTCGGACTCGCGCA
>JAEZEM010000502.1 GCA_023417745.1 Pseudomonadota bacterium | reverse complement strand
ACGCCGGCCTTGACCACGGCCACGGCGTGCAGCAGGGCCGAGACCGGGGTGGGCGCGACCATGGCCGAGGGCAGCCAGTTGTGGATGGGCATGAGCGCCGCCTTGCCCAGGCCGTAGAGGAACAGGAAGTAGGTGATGGTCACCAGCTTGGGATCGGCCCCCGGCGGGAACATGCCGCGCGAGATGTCGCCCAGGTTGAAGTCCAGCGTGCCGCACAGGACATAGGTCAGGATCATGGCCGGCAGCAGGAACAGCTTGGAGGTGCCCATCAAGTACACCAAGTACTTGCGCGCGCCCTTATACCCTTCTTCGTCCTGGTGGTGGGCGACCAGGGGATAGGTGAAGACGGTGATGACCTCGTAGAAGAGATACAAGGTGACCACGGTGCCGGAAAAGGCCACGCCAACGGCCCCGAAGATGGCCACGGCGAAGCAGAAGTAGTAGCGCGTCTGGGCGTGTTCATTGAGCGAACGCATGTAGCCGATGTTGTAGCTGGTGGCAAAAAACCACAAGAACGTGGCCACGATGGCAAATATGAGCGACAGGCCGTCCACGGCGAAGGTGATGGAGACGCCGGGGAAGAAGGTGACAAGGTGGTAGGTCCAGATGACGCCGTCAAGAACGCCCGGGACCATGGACAGGACCGAGAAAAAGGCCAGGGCGGCGGCGGCAAAGGAGACGCCTTCCCGGACGTTGATGTTTTTACGCAGTCGCCACAAGACGATGGGGGCCAGGAACGTGATGACCAGGGGCAGCAGCACCCGGGCGCTTTCGACGGTTTGGACGTTGGCGGCCATGGACTACCCCTTGAGTTCGCTGGGGGCGTCCGCCGAGGCGTCCCCGAACCGTTTGGAAACAACCAAGACAATGGCCAGGACCAAGGTGGCCTCGGCAGCGGCCAGTCCCATGACCAGAAGCGCCCCGAGCTGTCCGAGCACGGCGTCGGCTGCGGTCAGCTGGGCGGCGGCCACGATGGACAGGCCCGCGCCATTGAGCATCAGCTCCACGCCAATAAGCATGCCGACCAGCGTTCGCCGGGCGACCAGGGCGTAGAGGCCAAGGCCGAGCAGGAGCAGGGCCACGGTCTGGTAGAAGACAAGCGGATTCATTTGGCGGCTCCTCGCTTTTCAAAGGCCAGCAGCACCGCGCCGGCCATGGCGGCCAGGAGCACCACCGAAATGAGCTCGAAGGCCATGGTGTAGGGACCGAGCAGTCCGGCGCCGAGTTCGGCCGGGCTGACATTTTTGGGAGTGGGGAATCCGGCCACGCCGTAGACGGCCAGGCAGGGCACGAGGATGCCGGCCGGGAGCAGCGCTCCGAACACGCCGCGCAGCCCGCCGCGAAGTCCCGGCCCCTGGCCTTCGCCGCCGTCGGCCGAGGCCCGGGTGAGCATGATGGCGAAGAAGATGAGCACGGTGACGGCGCCGACGTAAATCAGAATCTGCATGAGGGCGACGAAGTCGGCCAGGAGCAGCAGATAGAGTCCGGCAACGCCGAAAAGGGATACGACCAAGCCAAGCATGGCCCGAACGAGGCTTGCCGCGGACACGGCGAGGACGCCGCCGGCAAGGGCGATCAGGCTGTAGAAGGCAAAGGCGGTCTGCCCAAGGTACATTTCATTCATAAGCGCCCCGCTGTTCTCCTCGTAAGGCTTCTGGACTTCTTCAAACTGACCATACCGAACACCCCCCAGTCGACGTTGCGAATTTGACCTAATGTGGCGGCATACGATTCACACATAAAATATTATCTTAAAAATCAAACACGTTTTTCAAGACATTTATACGATGCTATTTTATTTTCATCTAATCATTCATTTCGTTTTATTGGCGCAAAACTCTCAACCAATCCGATCTCAAGAACGATCTTTTCAGCAAAAAACGCGTTAAAACGCCTTAAAATCTATCGTGGCATGTGATTTTTTTCCCACACTGCATCGCTCTTCATAAATTTCACAAGCTCATTGCAACACTTTTTGAATCTGTACCCAGCTGTCACGTGCATTTAATAACAAACTAGCTAGAATAGTGCTGTCTGATCCTGTATAACACACGATTTATAGAACACGTTTTCGTGCATGACGTGCGAACATTTTAAAGAACGGTAACACGCGAGGCGGGTTGCTTATATCTTCGAACTTCGGCCGCCGTCAAGAGACAATAATTTGTCAAAATCGTAGCAGATACTTCCAGGGCGCGCCAGTACGAGCCTGGGAAAAAGTTCCTCGCTCCCGACTCTTGTGACTCTCAATACATAATTAACAATATGAATTAATTGAATTAATAAATAGTATCCGCCGTCCTGCCCTGGACGCGGCCACAGGCGGCTTCAGGAATTGCTTCACGATGCGATGCAAAATGACGACACCAAAAAGTTCGGAGTATGATAATTCCTTCACAATTAAACGTAGCAACACGGTAGAAAATACCGAACGGCTTGCCCGCGTCAGGCCCAGCCCGTAGCCCAAAAAATGGCCCAGAAGATTATTGACGTCTCCCCGACGCCGACAAATCACGGCCCCGACCGCCCCATCATCGACGGCCGCCAGGAGCAAAATTTGCGGCTTCCCTAAAAAACGTCTGACGACAGGCGCGAAAGGCCCCAACACCTCATTGCCAGAAGGGCGGTCCTAACGGTATAGGGGCGCTTCGGCGGACTCTCCGGCCCGGCCGGTCGCCCGGACCGGGACCATCGCCCCGGTCCGGGGCATGGCCCGGCGTTTCGGCACACCCGCCAGGCGCTTGGCGTTTTCGCCGCTGCCCTTCCCCTTGGCGGGAAGTCGGCGGCAGTACGTCCGTCGGTGTGGTTTGCAATATAAAGTGTCTCGCGACGGCGGTTGCAACCGCCAGGGATCGCGACGCCGTGTCAGAGCCCCTTCCCAGGAAGGACAGGCAATATCGCCTCCACCTGCAACCTTCGGAGCCCCTTTGTCGTTTCCTTCCTTAACCATCGGTGACCTCACCATCCCCAGGGCCATCATCCAGGGCGGGATGGGCGTAGGCATATCCCTCTCCGGGTTGGCTTCGGCCGTGGCCGCAGCCGGGGGCTTCGGCGTCATCTCGGCGGCCGGCATCGGCATGAACGAACCGGATTTCGGCTCCAACTACATCGAAGCCAACAACCGAGTGCTGGCCAGGGAAATCCGGGCCGCCAAGGAAGCCGCCCCAGGCGGCGCCATCGGCGTCAACATCATGATGGCCATGGCCAACTTCGCGGAACTGGTCAAAACCGCCATCCGCGAAAACGTGGACGCCATCTTTTCCGGGGCCGGCCTGCCGCTGGACCTGCCGGGACACCTGCCCGAAGGCGCGCGCACCAAGCTCGTGCCCATCGTGTCCTCGGCCCGGGCCGCAGTGATTTTATGCAAGAAATGGCTGTCGCGCTTCGGCCGTACCCCCGACGCCTTCGTAGTCGAGGGTCCCATGGCCGGCGGACATCTGGGATTCAAGGCCGAGCAGATCGACGACCCTGACTTTGTGCTGGAAAAACTCGTCAGCGAAGTGGTGGCCGGGGTCGCCCCCTACACCGCCCCCAACGGCGCGCCCATTCCGGTCATCGCCGCCGGCGGCGTCTACACCGGGGCCGACATCCGCCGCTTCATCGAGCTTGGCGCGGCCGGCGTCCAGATGGGCACCCGGTTCGTCGCCACCTACGAATGCGACGCCGACGACCGCTTCAAGCAAAGCTACGTCGAAGCCACGGAAAAAGACGTGGTCATCATCAAAAGCCCCGTGGGAATGCCCGGCCGAGCCCTGCACAACGAATTCCTCGACCTTGCCGCCGAGGGTTCCAAGACGCCGGCCCGCTGCCCCTACCGCTGCATCCACACCTGCGACTACACCAAGGCCCCCTACTGCATCACCCTGGCCCTGGCCAACGCCAAGAAGGGCCGGCTGCGCCACGGCTTCGCCTTTGCCGGACAAAACGCCTGGCGGGTGGATCGCATCATGTCGGTGGCGGAACTGTTCAAGGAATTGGTCGAAGGCTACGAAGCGGCCGAGGCTGCCTCGCCGGCCTAAGGCCGACGGCATTGCTCAAGCGCATCCGAGCAACAAACAGCACACTAACGGCATAGCATATTGCAAAACATAACTGTTGTTATGTTTTGCAGTAAAAGGCGCGGCGAACCGGACAACCGGTCGCCGCGCTTGTTATTTGCGCCCAAGAGAAAGGAAATAGCGCCACAGACCGCCGTAGGCCGGCCGCAGTTCATGATGGCAGGGCGTGAAACGGGACTGGAGTTCGGGCGCGAGGTGACCGTCGAGACGCACATGGTTGAGGCCCATCCAGGCCCGGAACCAGCTGGTCGGCGTGTCGTGGAAATCGACCACGGCAATGCGCCCGCCCGGGGCCAGATGCTCCCGGGCCGTATCCAGGGCCGCTTCCCAGCCGGGATTGAACATGGTCAGGGCATAGGAAAAGACGATGAGGTCCAGAGAACCCGGCGCGAACGTGTCGGGGCCGTAGGCGGCGCAACACAGCCGGGCCTGGCAGGCCGTCCGGGACACGGCCCGGCGGGCACGCTCCAGCATGGGCCGGCACAGATCCACGCCGGTGAGCGACGCCCCGGGCAGCGCCCGGGACAGGGCCAGGAGATTGCGCCCGGTGCCGCAGCCGATCTCGGCCACCCGCGCCGGCCGCTCCAGGCCGTCCCGAGCCACGGTTTCGGCGGCCAGGTTGATGAGACGGTCGCGGCCGAAAAGAAAACTCCAGCGCGTGGCGTCGTAAATGCGGGCGTGAAACCGGTAATAACCGGGCAAGGGCGAGGCCTCGGCCGTCATCAGGCCACCACCGCCAGATGCTGGCTGCCGTAGGTGCCGACCCGGTCGACGGCGTGCAGCGCCTCGGTCACCTCCGGAAAAAAGGTCAACCGACGCCGGGCCGCCTCGGGCACGAACGAGATGTCCAACCCGGCCGAACGCATGAGCACCTTGGCCCCAGGCGCGGCGGCGGCGAAGATGCGCTCCCACTCCTGGGCCAGGGCGGCCGGATCGTGGTTGGCCAGCCAGTCCTGATGGTCAAGCAGCACGAAATGGCTGTAGGGGCCGGGATGACCGGCCAGGAAGCCGCTGAGGGAGTCCGTATGGGTCGCCAGCCGGCCCAGACGCGCCCGGATCGTCTCAAAATTTTCTTCCTTCAAATACTCCGGGCAGCACTCCGGGGCGTAGCGGCCGGTCAGATACACCCGCCAGAAATAATTCTCGGCCATGGCGGTTTCGGTGAACACCCGGCGCACCTTCTCGCGCACGAAGCCTTCCAGACCGCCCGGATGGGAATCGCGGATGAGCGCGATCTGCGGACGCGGCACGCCAAGTAGAGCCATGAGCGCCGGCCGGGCCACCAGCCAGCGGCTGAGGCGATCCCAAAAGACCGGCTCCACCACGGAAAACGCCCGGCGCTGCTCGGCCAAATCCCCGGCAGCCAGCAGGCGCGGCATCTCACGCCGCAGCCCGGGCTTGAGCAGCCCCAAAAGCCGCGTGAACAAAAAGGCCGCCGCCCCGGATGCGCCGTGGTGGTAAAACGAGCGCGACAACCGGCCACCCTTGAAATACGCGATGTTCTTATCCCAATAGGCCGCCGCGTAGGCCGGCAAATGCCCCCGCAGCCGAGCGTAGGTCGCGGCGCAGAACGGCCCGCCGCCTTCGCCAAAAAAGGTGAAGAGTTCCTTGAAGGATGCCCTGCAAAACAGCGCCCGCTTGAGCTCCAGCAAGGCGTTCTGGCGGAAGTTGAGGTCCACGCAGGCGACCTCGGCCGGATCGTCCAGCAAATAGTCCAACGCGTTGTCGCCGGCCGAAGTGATGACCACCACCCGCGAGTCGGCTCCCAGCGCCAACAGACGCCGGTCCAGACGCGGGTCTTCCCAGCAGGTGTTGTAGACCAAGCGGTTGCCGTGAACAAAACGAAAAAAAGCGTCGCCCAGACGCCGTGACACAGTGAGGTTCATGCCCGCCGTCTACCGCCGTCGCCCCGCCCCGACAAACGACGTTTCCGTGACGCGCCGGCAAAGGCCCGGCATATTATTGAGAGGAGAAGAGAAAGATGCCTCCGGCGGCCGGGGGCCTGAGGCCCCCGGACCCCTCATCTGGAAGAAAAGGGGGGCGGCTTCGCCGTAAGGCGATTGACTGTATTTACCTGCTCAGCCTGAAAG
>JAEZEM010000486.1 GCA_023417745.1 Pseudomonadota bacterium | reverse complement strand
CGGGCCGACGCGTTCGCAAGTCCGAACACCTGCCGACGCCCGCCGGACGCAACCGTCCGGCGCATGAACCAGGGAGCCTCGCGGGAGGGCTGCCCGGCCCGCCGTTTCGCGCCATGCGTTTTGCGGCCGCCGTCGCCCCTCCCCTGCCCGACGACCGTCCTGCCCAGGGAGAAACGCATGTCCGAGCCGATGGAACACGGCAATTTGGCCCTTACCCCCACCTCCGACCGCCACGACGCCGTCGACGCCTCTGTCGACCAGCCCGTAGTGGCCGCCATCCCCTCGCGCATCCGCAAACGCGACGGCCAAATCGTCACCTTTGACGCCGACAAGATCCTGTCCGCCGTGCGCCGCGCCGGAGCCGCCACCGGCGAATTCGGCGAGGACGAGGCCTGGCTTTTGACCGCCCAGGTGATCAAGGTCCTCTCCCACCGCTTCATCGGCCAGATCCCGGACATCGAACGCATCCAGGACATCGTCGAACAGGCCTTTGTCTCGGCCAACCATTTCCGTACCCTGCGCGCCTACTCGGTCTACCGCGAACAGCGCGCCCGCCTTCGCGAAGACAAAAAGACCGTGGTCGACGTGGCCGCCTCCATAAACGAATATCTCGACCGCCAGGACTGGCGCGTGGCCGCCAACGCCAACCAGGGCTATTCCCTGGGCGGGCTGATCTTAAACGTCTCGGGCAAGGTCGTGGCCAACTACTGGCTCTCCCACGTCTACCCGCCCGAAGCCGGCGCGGCCCACCGCGACGGCGATCTCCATATCCACGATCTCGACATGCTCTCGGGCTACTGCGCCGGCTGGTCCCTGCGGATGCTGTTGACCGAAGGCTTAAACGGCGTGCCCGGCAAGGTGGAAGCCAAGCCGCCCAAGCACCTCTCCAGTGCCGTGGGCCAGATCGTCAATTTTCTCGGCACGCTGCAAAACGAATGGGCCGGCGCTCAGGCCTTTTCCTCGTTTGACACCTACATGGCCCCGTTTATCCGCAAGGACAATCTCAGCTACGAGGACGTGCGCCAGTGCATCCAGGAGCTGATCTATAACTTAAACGTCCCGTCGCGCTGGGGCACCCAGACGCCTTTCACCAACCTCACCTTCGACTGGACCTGCCCCGAGGATCTGGCCGGCGACCATCCGGTCATCGGCGGCGAAGAGATGTCCTTCACCTACGGCGAACTCCAAGCCGAAATGGACATGATCAACCGGGCCTACATCGAGGTCATGACCGCCGGCGACGCCAAGGGGCGCGTTTTTACCTTCCCCATCCCGACCTACAACATCACCAAGGATTTCCCCTGGGAATCGCCCAACGTGGACATCCTGTTCGAGATGACGGCCAAGTACGGGCTGCCCTACTTCCAGAACTTCCTCAATTCCGACCTCACCCCGGGCATGGTGCGCTCCATGTGCTGCCGGCTCCAGCTCGACCTGCGCGAGCTGCTCAAGCGCGGCAACGGCCTTTTCGGCAGCGCCGAGCAGACCGGCTCCGTGGGCGTGGTCACCATCAACTGCGCCCGCCTGGGCCACACCCATCACGGCGACGAAGCCGGCCTGCTCGCCCGCCTGGACGTCCTGCTGGAGATTGCCCGCACGACGCTGGAGATCAAGCGCAAGGAGATCACCCGCCGCATGGACGCCGGGCTTTTCCCCTACACCAAGCGCTACCTCGGGTCGCTTCGCAACCACTTCTCGACCATCGGTGTGAACGGCGTCAACGAAATGATCCGCAACTTCACGAGTGATGCCGAGAACATCGCCACCGAGGCCGGCCACGCCATGGCCGTGCGCCTGCTCGACCACGTGCGCGTCCGCATGACCGAGTTCCAGGAGCAGACCGGCCACCTCTACAACCTCGAAGCCACCCCGGCCGAAGGCACCACCTACCGCTTCGCCCGCGAGGACAAAAAGCGCTACCCGCGCATCCTCCAGGCCGGCCCGGTGGAAAAGCCCTATTACACCAACTCCTCCCAGCTGCCCGTGGGCTTCACCGACGATCCCTTCGAGGCGCTCTCCCGCCAAGAAGAGCTCCAGCGCAAATACACCGGCGGCACGGTCCTGCACCTCTACCTCGGCGAGCGCGTCACCAGCGCCGAGGCCTGCAAAAAGCTGGTCAAACGGTCGCTGTCCGGCTTCGCCCTGCCCTATGTCACGGTGACGCCGACGTTTTCCATCTGCGACATCCACGGCTACCTGACCGGCGAACACGAGACCTGCCCGACCTGCGCCGCCGAAGGCCGCACCCAGGCCTGCGAAATCTGGACCCGGGTCATGGGCTACTACCGGCCCAAGTCGGCGTTCAACGTCGGCAAGCAGGGCGAGTACGACGAGCGGATTTGTTTCAAGGAACCGACTAATTAGAGAAGAAAAGAGGCCTCCGGCGGCCGGGAGGGGGTCCGCCCCTCCCGGACCCTCCCGATACGGGGGATCACGGGACGGCGCGGTTGTGGCGAGGGGCCACGGCCGCGCCGTTTGCGTTGGGCGGCCTTGCGCGCCGCCGCCGAGAGGGCTAAGGGACGCGACATGAACGGTCTTATCATCGGCGGCGTGACGCCGCTCTCCACCCTCGACTTTCCCGACGCCCTGGCCGCCGTCATCTACTGCCAGGGCTGCCCCTGGGGCTGCCCCTACTGCCACAACGAACCGCTGCGCGAAATCACCGACGCCGTGGAACATGACAGCGCCTCGGTGCTGGCCTGGCTCGAAGGCCGCAAGGGCCTGCTCGACGCCGTCGTCTTCTCCGGCGGCGAACCCACGCTCCAGGACGGGCTGCCCGAAATGCTCGCCGCCGTGCGCGACATGGGCTTCCACACCGGCCTGCACACCACCGGCATGTTCCCCAAGGCCCTGGCCGCCGTGCTGCCCCTGTGCGACTGGATCGGCCTGGACGTCAAAGCCCCCCGCGCCGCCTACGACCGCATCGCCGGCGTGGCCGGCGGCGGCGAGGCCGCCTTCGAAAGCCTGGCCCTTATCCTCAAAAGCCGCGTGCCCTTCGAAACCCGCACCACCTGGCATCCCGGCCTGCTGACCGAGGAGGAGTTGACCACCCTGGCCGGGGAACTGGCCGCCGCCGACGCCGGCCGCTGGGTCATCCAGGCCTTCCGCCCCGACGGCTGCGCCGACGCCGATCTGGCCGCCGCCGGACCGGCCGTGTTCCCGCCCGACCTCGTCGCCCGCCTCCAGGCCGCCGCGCCGCGATTGATTATAACGACAAGAGTTTAGGAGAAGAAAAGAGTGCCTCCGGCGGCCGGGGGCCTGAGGCCGGTATGAACCGGGTACATAGTTGACAGAAGAGACCGGGTACATGGTTGACACTTATGGGCAGAGGAGGAATCTCCGATGCCCTGGAAAAAGGTCAACGTT
>JAEZEM010000485.1 GCA_023417745.1 Pseudomonadota bacterium | reverse complement strand
CCGCCCTGTCCGAGGCCACGGCAGCGGCCATTCAGGGCGAACTGGCCGAGGCCCGGGCCGAGAACGCCGCCCTGGGCGACAAGGTGCGGGTGCTGGAAGCCGAGCTGGTGCGCCTGCGCAAGGACCGCCGGGAGCTCGAAAGCTACCTGCTCGGCAAGATCAAGACCCTGGGCGAAGGGCGCGACAACGGCTGAGGCCGTTTTTTTTGCTTGACCGACTAGACCGATCGGTCTAACCGTCTCTCCATGAACGAGACCGCGCGGGAGCGCATCATCCGGGCCGGGGCGGCCATCATGCACGGCCAGGGCTATGCAGCAACAGGGCTCAAGGAGATCCTGGACGCGGCCGGCGCGCCCAAGGGATCGTTTTACCACTATTTTCCGAGCAAGGAAGCCTTTGCCCTGGCGGTCATCGAGCACTACGAGGGGATGCTTGCGGCAATCGGCCGGCCGGCGTTGACCACTGAGGGTTTGACCTGCCGGGAGCGGTTGGCGCAGTTCGTGGCCCGCTACCGGGAGTCCCAGGCCGAGGGCGGATTTCGGCGCGGCTGCCCCATCGGCAACTTGGTGTTGGAGTTGGCCGGCCAGTCCGAGGCGCTGGGGAAGCGGCTGGCTGTTTCCCTGGAGGGGCTGACGCGGTTTTTTGCGCGGTTGGTTGAGGCCGGCCAGGCCAGCGGGGAGATCGAAGCGGGCCTGGACGCGGCCGAGGCGGCCGGTTTTCTGGCCGGAGCCTGGCAGGGGGCGCTTATGCGCATGAAGGCCGCCCGCAACGACGGCCCGTTGGCGACCTTTGAGGTTTTTGCCGCCCGCCTGCTTTTTGGGGCCTAGACTGGGGCTTGGCAGGCGCCGCGTAAGGCGAGGCGGAAGTCCAGGCGGCGAGCAAGCCTGCCTGGACAGGCAAAGCCAGAGGACGACACGGCGGCGAGGCGAAAACGCGCGAGCGTTTTTTTTCGAATTTGCTTATAGACGACCGGTCTACTCAAGGCCGGCAAACCAGGAGAATACCCATGACCGACATCGGCATCTTGACCTGTTCCAACACCACCCAGGACGTGGGGTGCAGCGTGTTTGGCTGTTTGCGGGCGGTAAGCGATGGGCAGGCCCCGTTTTCGGCGGCGCAGTATCCGGACGGGGCTCGGGTGGTGGGGGTCATCAGCTGCGCCGGCTGCGCCGGCAAGCGGTCCCACGAAAAGATCCTGCGCCGGGTGGGGGCGCTGACCGCCGCCGGGGCCAAGGCCATTCACTTCGCCACCTGCATGGTGGACGGCTGTCCGTTTCTGGCGCGCTATGAAAGCGTGATCCAGGAAACGTACCCGGAAGTGGCGGTGGTGCGGGGCAGCCATGCCCGGCCGCCCGAGGGGTTCCTGGATCGGCTGAACGCCGCCCTGGTCGCGCCGCGCCCCAGCGTGCCGGAGATCGCGGCGGCCCTGCGGGCCGGAGCCTGATCGCAAGGTTTCGTCAAACCCAAGGGGCGCTGGGCATGGGCCGCCGACGGGAGGGGCGCCGGTCATGTCGGCCTGTGCCCGCCGCGTTGGAGCCAGGCCGTGCTACGTGCGCCGGCCGGGCGGGTCATAAAACAGGGAGGCCGGCTTCCCGGTCGCGAAACCGGGGAACCGACCTCCCACTCATCGAGGACTGTCGCTGGGTCCAGGGTCCGGCCCCGACGGCGCGGTTCCGTCGGTCCGCCTTTCCGGCAGGCGGCTGGCCGGCCCTGGTGCAAAAAGGCTGTTGCGTCCCCTGCGCCTTCCCCCCCTAAACGTCCATGATTTCGAGATACACCAGGGTCTGGTTGAGCAGCTGGTAGGCGATTTCGCCAAAGGTGACCGGCCCGATGAAGGGGTCGGTCTTTTTGCCTTCCAGCTCGGAGTACAGATAGTTGAGGATGCAGTTGCAGGAAAAGGCCACGCGCGAGGAGTCAATCGCCCCTTCCCGGCCCAGGCGGTCGTTGAAGACCTTGACGTAGTCCGTCACCGGACGGGCGTGCTTGTAGCGGATGCCGGTAAACACCGGGGCGTAGAATTTGACCTGGCCTTCCACTTCGTCGACGTCCTGGAAGCTGATGTTGACCATGGCCCCGTAGTAGTCGGCCACGAGCGGCAGCTTGGTGTCGAGCTTGTTCTTCATGATGTAGGCGGCGAAATTGCGCTTTTCGCCGTTGACCAGGACGTCCTTGGCGGAAAAGCCGTCGGAGCCGAAGCTCAGGATGTCGCTGTCGCCCTGCTCGAACAGGTTGATGATGCCGATTTCAGCGACCTTGCCCGGGGGCAACTGGGCCTGGAGCACCAGGGCGGCGTCTTCCAGGACTTCGCCGGTCTGGCCGTTGACCACCTTGGGGGTCTTCTTGCCAAGGTCGCTCAGATGGACGCCGGCCACCCAGCCGATCAGCGGGCGGATGCCGAAGTCCTTGTAATTCGGCGCATTGAGCGCAAAGGACAGGTGCGTTTTGCTGGCCGCCGGCAGGATGATGAAGCTGAATCCGTGCTTGGGGCCTTCGGTGTAGATGCGGGCCAAGCCGTTGGCGTCATAGACGGCGATTTCAATGCCGGCGGTGTAGTCGGTGATGTCCGTGGCGCAGATCATCTCCCGGCTGACCATGCCGCCTTTGTCGGCGGCGATGAAGTAGGGGATGGTGCCGGCGATCCAGTCGCCCTTGGGCAGTTGACGGAGGGCTTCCTCGTCGCCGGCGAGGAGGAGTTTGCGGCCGTCCGCGATCTTTTGCTTGATATCCGCGACGGTGGAAATTGTCTGTTGCATAACGCCCTCCTAGCCGAAGATGGTTTTCAGGTCGTCCTGAACGCTGGGCATGTTCACGTTATTGGCGAAAATAGCATAGATTTGATCGATGCTGGAGCTGATGTTCTCCGGCGAAGGATCTTCCTTGACGGACCGCGTCAATCGACCAAGCAGGATTTTGGCAGCCAGGAACTTCAGTTGAAAAGTCTTCTTCCCGGTCACAATGTCGACCCACGCTTTGTTGCTCTTGCTGGGTACATCCATATTCGCCTCCTTACGTTGTGCGGCAGCGCGATGTTGCATCTCCGGCGGCAAGCCCGGCTTTCCATGCCGTCTCCGGGTGCGCGTAGGATCGGAGACGGCCCGGGACCGGGCCGTTGGGGCATGGTACGTCCGAAACAGTGAAGGCCAGGAAAGCAAGGATCGAACCACGCCGAAAAAATATGCAATGCCGTATGGTTAAAATCATAATACGAGAAAATGCGAGACGGTTCAAGACAAATTCCGCGCAAACGCGACTGCTCGAACGAGTTTGGGTCGGGTAGGCTTTCTATTTTAATACAATATTTCAGTATTTTATCGTGAAAAGGTAAAATTGGGGCAAGAAAAGTCGTAATTGGGTCAAAAAGAAACAGCGACCGGCCAGCCACTGTCGACTGCCGCTGCAGCGCGGCCCGAACTTCACGGGAAGACAACATGTTGCGCAGCCAAAGGGGGCGGAGATCGGCTGGCCGGCAGAGGCAGGAGAAGGCCCGTTTGCGCTGGGCGCGTTACAGACAGGCCGGTATTAATTCAACAAAAAATGCGTCAAACACATGGCGTCTGACTGTTTGCCGCACAATGTTGCAGAGCGTGATTCGCTTGGTGGGCCAGCAAGACAAACCCTGTCAATTTTGCAATAAAATCGCCAAGTTCTGTACGCCCTGGCCAGGCGGCGCAAAGTCGCAAGGCTCCCTGCCGACGACAGCTCGGGCGCTTGTTCGCGGACGCGGCCCTTAAAGCCGCGTCCGCGAGCAACGATGCTCGTCGCAATGGAGTAAAAGCCAAGCGTTGCGCCGGTTGGGCGCAAAACGCCCGAGGCGAGCCAGGCGAACGCGGCCTCAGGCCCGGGGCGCGCCAATGGGCCGCACGGCCTGCTGGGCCAGCAGGAAGTCGGCCAGAACGAGCAGGACCATGGCCCGGATGACCGGGACCACGCGCGGGATGGCGCTGCGGTCGTGGCGGCCGCCCACCACGATCTCGGCCGGGTGGCCGGCGATGTCCATGGTGCGCTGGGGCACGGCGATGGACGGGATGGGCTTGATCGCCGCCCGGACCGTGACCGGCTGGCCGCTTGAGATGCCGCCCAGGATGCCGCCGGCGTTGTTGCTCTCGGGCGGGCTGACGATGGGGTCGTTGTTGGTCGAGCCGGTCAGGCGCGCGGCGGCAAATCCCGCCCCGATCTCCACGCCCTTGACCGCGCCGATGCCCATGAGGGCATAGGCGAGCCTGGCGTCGAGCTTGTCGAAGACTGGCTCGCCCAGGCCGGCCGGCACGCCGATGGCCGTCACCTCGACGATGCCGCCCAGGCTGTCGCCGCTGGCCATGGCTTCCTTGGCCCGGGCTTCCCAGGCCGGGATGACGGCCGGGTCCGGGGCGCAAAAGGGCCGGTCGGCCGCGCCGGCCGGATCAGTCGCCGTGGCCGGCAGACCGCCGAACTCCACGGTGTAGGCGAAAACATCGATGCCGTAAGCGGCCAGTAGCGAGCCGGCCACGGCTCCCCCGGCCACCCGGGCGGCCGTCTCCCGGGCCGAAGCCCGGCCGCCGCCGCGATAGTCGCGCCGGCCGTATTTGGCGAGATACGTCCCGTCGGCGTGGCCCGGGCGCAGCAGATTCTTGGCCGCTTCGTAATCCCGGGAGCGCTGGTCGGTGTTTTCGATGGCAAAGGCGATGGGCGTGCCTGTCGATTCGCCTTCAAAGACCCCCGAAAGCAGGCGCACGGCGTCGGGTTCCTTGCGGGCCGTGCCGGTCAGCCCGCCCGCGCCCGGGCGACGGCGGTCCAGGTCGCGCTGGATAAGCGCCTCCGTGACCGGCACCCCCGGCGGGCAGCCGTCGATGACGCCGCCAAGGGCCGGTCCGTGGGATTCGCCGAAGGTGGTCAGCCGAAAAATCGTGCCGAAGGTGTTGCCGGCCATGACGCCTCCCTGCTGCGCTTATGCCGCGTCTACGAAAAGCGCCTGGAGCGTTTTGTAGGCAGCGGCTTCAATCCACTGAATTTATGAAAAAATACTACCGTATTTTTTCATGGACGTGGCCGTGTTTCGCGGTCTTGTCGCAAAAATCCGTTAGGCCCCGGCCGCTTCGGCCCGCCGGGCCCGCACCCGCCCGAGCAGCCACAAAAGCGAGCCGGCCAGCATGACCGCGATGCCGGCGAAGAGCAGCCAGGCCACGGTCATGGGCGTGTCGTGGAAAAAGAGCGTGAGTCCCAAAAACAGCCCGACTCCGGCGGCCTGGAACCAGACGAAGCCGAATTCCGAGCGGGCCTGGAAATAGACGAAAAGGATGTTGGCCACGGCCAAAAGGGCCATGGCTGCGCTGATGACGGACAAAAGCGGACCGGCTGAGGCGTACTGCGCGCCAAAAAGCAGCTTGACCACAAACGACGAGCCAATGAGGCAACACAAGGCGAAGCCGCCGCCCAGCGCCGCCGTCAGGCCCATGGAGATCCACAAGGACGACAGGTCGTTGCGGCCCGATTCCTTGGCCGTGGCCGCCTCGGTGAAAAGCACGCTCATGAGCACCGAGGGCAGGTAAAAGGCGATGCGCCCGAGGATGGCCGCCGTGGCGTAAAGCCCGGCCCCTTCGGCGTCGCAGTAGTGGCGCACCAGCACCACGTCGAGGTTGCCGAGCACCATGACGATGATCGACGACAGGAGCATGCCCACCGAGTAGGTTCCCACTTCCTTGAACAGCCCCTCGGGCAGGCGCGAGGGCGTGAGGGGAAAGACGTCGCGAAGGAAGAGAAAATTGACGCACAGCGCCGCCGCGATGCCGGTCAGGCTGGCCACCAGGGCGCCGTTTATGCCGTAGGACAACCCCCAGACAAAGGCGATGGCTCCCAGGAACCGGAAGCAGGCGTTGGAGGCCCCGGCAATGCCGTAGCCGGTGAAGCGCTGGAGTCCCTGGAGCATGCCCCAGGGCACGGGCAGGACGAAGGAGCCGGCCATGACCCCGAGCATGAGCAGGATGGGGGTGGAGGATTCGATGTGCAGGAAAGCCTGCAAGGCCGGCAAGGCCAGCGCGCCCAGGCCGTAAGCCAGGCCGGCCAGGCCGGCGGCCAGGCCCAGGGCGCGGGTCAGCAGGGCGCGCACCAGCCCCATGTCGGTGAGGACGAACCGGGCCGTG
>JAEZEM010000464.1 GCA_023417745.1 Pseudomonadota bacterium | reverse complement strand
ATCATGGGCAGACAGCCGCCGGCCGGGTTGACCTTGTAGGTCTTGTACAGCTGCATCATCTCTTCGTTCATCTTCTGCCGGTCATCTTTGTACTTCTCGCGCAGCTGGGTGAGCAGCGGCTGCAGCTTCTTCATCTGATCCATGGACTTGTAGGACTTCTGGGACAGGGGCCAGAAGATGAGCTTGATCAGCACGGTCAGCAAAATGATGGCCACGCCGTAGTTGCCGACGTAGTCGTAGAAGAAATGCAGGAGCTTTATAAGCGGCTTGGCCACGAAGTCAAACCAGCCGTAGTCGATGGAGGCGATCAGCTTGTGCGGGGCCATTTCCAGGTACTTGGGCACCTTGGGACCGAGAAAGTAGGAGACGGAAAGATCGGAGCGGCCGCCGGCCGGAACTTCCAGGCCGTCCTTGTCCAGGGCCACCCGGAACACGCCGTCCTCAAGCTTGGCCTTGCCGTGCAGCTCGGTGGTTTCGGGCACGATGCCGACAAGGAAATAGTTGCTCATCACCGCGCCCCACTCCATCGGCTTTTCCGGAGCCACGCCCTCGGCCAGCTTCTTGTCGCCGCTTTCGAGGGTAAGGCCCGACGCGCCGTAGAAGGCGGCCTGGGTGGGGTTGTAGGAATCGCCCTCGGCCGAGAGCCGGGCCACGGACACGGTCAGGGACAGGCGGTTGCGCAAAGGAGCGCCGCCGCCATTGGACAGAGAAAACTTTTCATCAATGATATAGGAGTCGCCGGAGAAGGTCAGTTCGCGCTTGACGACCACGTCGCCCATACGGCCGGCCAGGACCACGGTTCCGGTCGCGCCGGCTTCGAGCTTGAGATCGCCGCCTTCGGCCGACCACTCGACGTTCTGCCAGGTGGGGGAGCCGTTTAAGATGATGCCCAGCGGGGCCTTGGCCTTGGCCTTGTCGTCGATGAGGTTGACCAGGGGCGAATCGGGCTTGATGGTCTCGCGGTAGTTCTTGAGGGCAAACTGTTCGAGGACGCCGCCGGTGGAGTTGAGGACGGCGGCATACAGCGGCGTGTCGATGGTGATTCTTTTGCCCGGGGTGGGGGCGAAAGCGGCCAGGACTTCGGCCTTGGCGGCGGGCGCGGCCGGGCTGGACTGGGCCGGGGCGTCCTGCTGGCTGACGACGGCGTCAGGCTTGGGCACCTGCTTTGCGGGGGGGAAGAGGAAATTCCAGCCGACCAGGACGGCAAGAGAAAGGGCCACGGCCAAAATTACGCGTTTGTTTTCCATTGTCCTTCATATCCCGTCGAAGTGTGGATGCGCCGTCATGGCGAAGCGCGCCAGGGAGCGCGCAAGAAGTGCGGAAATACGGCAGGCACGGGATCGTACCCGCCACGGGCCAGGGGATGGCAGCGCAGAAGCCGCCAGAGGGCGAGCAAGCCGCCGCGGGCCACGCCGAAGCGCTCCACGGCCTCGACGGCGTAGGCGGAACAGGAGGGCGCAAACCGGCAACACGCGGGCTTAAGCGGCGAGATGGCCAGCTGATAGCATTTGAGAGCCCAGATCACGGCGCGTCGCATGAGTCCACGCTTCCCGGCCGAGCCGGGCGGTCGAGGTCCTTGGCCATCCTTATAAGGAGCGGGCGCAAGTCGCTTATGGCCTGATGCAGGTCCAGCCGGCGCGGGTCGAGGCATTTCTTGGCAACGACGACAACGTCCAGGCCGGCCGCGGCCTGGGGCGCGCACAAACGAAAACATTCGCGCACCACCCGCTTGACGCGGTTACGCGCGACGGCGTTGCCGACTTTTTTGCTGATGGCCATGCCAAGCCGCCAGGGCGCGTTCGCCTCCGCTCGCGGCAGGACAAAGAGCAGGAAAGCCTTGCCATGGTAACGGCGGCCTGCTTCGAAGCAGGCCGCGAATTCCCTACCCGTCCGGAGCCTGTGCGCCGGAGGAAAGACTAGACGGCCAGGCGCTTGCGGCCCTTGGCCCGACGACGGCGCAGGATGGCCTGTCCGTTTTTGGTCCGGGAACGCACCAGAAAGCCGTGGCTGCGGTTTCTGCGAATCTTGCTCGGCTGGTATGTCTTCTTGCTCATGCATAATCTCCAAAGAATTGTGGTGAACGTTTTTCAATAGCCGTCTTCCCCCCGCTCGTCAAGGAAGTTTGCGGAGAGTCTCCGCCAAAGGGGTATCGGGGCGCGGCTCCAGGCCCCGGCCTCCCCGGTGCGAGCCGGCACGTAACCGGACCCAGACCGCCAACGCGGCGGCCAGCCCGCCGAGGCCTAAAACGGGATCGGCCTCTGCCCAGGCGGCCAGGGTGACAAAAACACCCCCGCCCAGGGCCAGCCACCTTGCCCGTTTTTGGCCAAACAGGGAAGCCCCGAAGCAGGCCAAGCCCGCGCCAATCAGAAATTGTGTTCCCATCAAAGATCCAAACCATTGTTTTTTAAAAACATCAACAAACACAGACCGATGAAATGCAATTTTTTCATATTTTCCGCTTGACGGGAAGTGCCGTTTTGCCTAGATATTTTTTTCCACGACGCGGGGTGGAGCAGACCGGTAGCTCATCGGGCTCATAACCCGAAGACCGTGGGTTCAAATCCCACCCCCGCAACCAGGAAGTCCAAGGGCTGACGCCAAAAGCGTCGGCCCTTTTTCTTT
>JAEZEM010000455.1 GCA_023417745.1 Pseudomonadota bacterium | reverse complement strand
GACCCTGCCCGTGGCCCCCAGCGCCCCGCCGGCCCTGGTCGACCGGTTTCGCTTCAGCTACGACGAGTTCGTGGTCGGCCCGTCCAACGAGATGGCCTATGCCGCCAGCCGGGGCATCTGCGACCTGTCCTTGTCGGCGGAACAGCTTTTTATCAGCTCGGCCCCGGGCCTGGGCAAGACCCACCTCATCCAGGCCATGGGACGCCGCATCCTCGGCGGCGAGCCCGGACGCCAACCCCGGGTCGCCTATCTTTCGGCCGAGGAGTTCGCCAATCGGCTGGTCATGGCCATCAAGACCAAGCAGGTGGAGCAGTTCAAGGCCGCCTTCCGGGAAAACGTCGACGTCCTGTTGCTGGAGGACGTGCATTTCTTCCGCGACAAGCCGCGCATCCAGGACGAGCTGCTCAATACCTTAAAAGCCCTCAACGCCCGGGGCTGCCGCCTGGTCTTTACCAGCTCGTTTTTGCCCAAGGAGCTTTCGGGCCTGGACAGCCAGCTCCTGTCGCGCATCAACTCGGGCTTTCTGGCCGTCATTGACAAGCCCGACCTGGACATGCGCCGCCGCATCCTGGCCCGCAAGGCCGCCGTGCATCAGGTGCTTTTGCCCGAGGAAGTGTCCACGCTTCTGGCCGACAAGCTGCCCTCGGACGTGCGCCAACTGGAGAGCTGCCTGCAAAATCTCGTGCTCAAGGCCAAGCTCCTCAATTGCCGCATTTCCGTGGACTTGGCCTGGGACGTTCTGCGCCACTACGACGTGGCCCAGGCCCCGGTCAGCCTGGACGACATCGTGGGCTATGTCTGCGACGTCTACCGCCTTTCGCCCGACCAGCTCAAGTCCAAGTCGCGCAAGCGCCAGTACGTTCTGGCCCGCAATACGGCCTTTTTGCTGGCCCGGCAGCACACCGACCTGTCGTTGGCCGACATCGGCGTGCAGTTTAATCGCCGCCATTCCACGGTGGTCAAGGGCATCACCGCCCTGGAGCGGCATCTGTCGCTCAAAACCCCGCTTGGGCGCGAGCTGGAGCGCACCATCGAGCAGATGCGGGGATGAACTTCGTCAAGATTTCCCAGCCAGGCCCCCATCACGGGCAGCCCTGCCGCAAACTCCGGCGACCGGAACATCCGGTTACGCCCCGTGGAGCCGGCAGGCAGTCTCACACACGGTTACCACTCGCCAGCTAGGGGGAGGCCGCCATTGGCCGGGCGGGCGTCGGACGCAAGTTCGACGCCCGTCTTTTTTTGTCGCGTCGCCTTACCCATATGGGGGGTCCGGGGGCCTCAGGCCCCCGGCCGCCGGAGGCCTCTTCTCTTCTCTTCTCTTCTCCCCCTAAACCAGCCGAAAAGGCGCGGTGATCGTAAACGTGGAGCCTTGCCCGGGGCTGCTGCGGCAGGTGAGGCTGGCGCCGAGGAGTTCGGCGTGTTTGCGGGCGATGGTCAGGCCGGCCCCGAGGCCGGGTTTGCGCCGGGTCAGCACGTCTTCGGCCTGGAAAAACGGCTCGAACACGGCGGAGAGGCGGTCGTCTTCGATGCCGCGTCCGGTGTCGCTCACGGCCACGGCCAGCCGGCAGGAGCCGTCGGCGGCGCTTGCCGTCGTGACGCTGACGCTGACCCGGCCCGAAGCCGTGAATTTGACGGCGTTGTCGGTCAGGATGGTCACAATGCGCCCCAGGCGCGCCCCGTCGCCCAGCAGTTCCGGGGGCAGGTCGGCCGTCGGGAGCAGGGCGAAATCCAGCCCTTTGGCCCGGGCCGCCTGGGCCGGGCGGGCCACGGCCTCCTGCACCGCCTGGATCGGGCTGAAGCGGGTGACGTGCAGCGCGCCCTGGCCGCTTTCCAGGCCGGCCAGTTCCAGCAGTTCCTGGACTTGGGCGTTCATGGCCACGGCGGCGGTCCGGGCGTCGTCCGTCAGGGAGCGCTGTTCCTCGTCCAGCCGGGTGGAGCCTAGGAGCTCCAGCATGCCGAGCACGCCGTTTAGGGGCGTGCGCAGTTCATGACTGAGGATGGCCAGGAAGGTCGTCTTGGCCCGGTTCGCTGCTTCGGCCTTGGTCTTGCCGGCCAGGATGGTGGCCGTGCCGACGCCGGTGCAGGTCGCGCCCACCAGCCAGATGAGGGCATAGAGTCCGGCCGCGCCGCCGATGGCGGCGGATTGGGCGGCCAGGAAATGGCCAACCGGCAGGGTGACGCTGAGGCCGCCGCGGACCTCGCCGACGGCGTAGCCCTGCTTGACATGGCAGGGCAGACAGCTTTCGGTCACGAAAAGCGGGGCCATGTAGCGGAAGACAGGGCCGGCCGGTGTTTCCCCGATGTTGTGAGCCTCGGTTTCGCCGTTTTCGAAATCGGCCAGGGCTCGGGCCTCCCAGGCGGCGGGAGTATTTTCCGGGCGCAGGGGAGCAAGGCTCGTGAGGTGCAGGTTGAGGCCGTCGTGGCGGGCCGCCGTCTCGGACAACTGACGGATCATGAAGGCCGGGTTGATCCGGGTAAGCGTCAGGCCGTCGGTGGTGGTCACGATGCGGTGGTCGTCAGGGAGGTAGGGATTGGGCTGATTGTCCCGGGTCACGGGCACGTAGACTCCGCCGTGCTGGGCATTCCATTCCCGGCTGATCATGATTTGCTGGAGAATGCCCCGGGCCGCTTGCAGCATCATGGTCTCGGCGCCTTGGCGATCCGACTGATATTGGATGGTGAACAGCAGGCCAAGCAGCAGCGTCCAGGCCAGGACGGCAAGGACTGGGGGGCGTAAATCACTTCGGGGCATAGTCCGATATAGCCGATCAACAATTGCCGTCAACTCCCCGGCCGCCCGTTGCCAAGGGAGCCGCCTCGGGCTATCCCCGAAGCTGCCTGCTTTTGTTAACTCCAACCTCTTGGGACATCGCCATGCCGTTTGCTGCAGCCGTTTTCGCCGATCTTTCCCGCATCCGTCAAAAAGCTCCGCTGGTCGTCAACATCACCAATAACGTCGTCACCAACGTCACGGCCAACGCCTTGTTGGCCCTGGGGGCCTCGCCGGCCATGACCCATCATCCGGTCGACGCCGCCGAACTGGCCGCCCTGGCCGGCGCGCTGGTCTGCAATATGGGCACCCCGGGCGAGGAGAATATCGAGGCCATGCTGGCTGCGGCCAAGGCCGCCAACTCGGCCGGCGTGCCCGTGGTCTTTGATCCCGTGGCCGCCGGCGTCACCTCGCGTCGGCGCGAGGTGGCCGGGCGGATGCTGGAAACCGTGCGGCTCGCCGCCGTCCGGGGCAATGCCTCGGAAATTCTCGCCCTGGCCGGCGAGGCCGTTTTGTCCAAGGGAGCCGACAGCCTCCACGCCAGCCGCGAAGCCGCGCCGGCCGCCGTGGCCCTGGCCCGGTCCCTGGGCTGCACGGTGTGCGTCAGCGGCGAACTGGACGTGGTCACCGACGGCGAGCGCGTGGTGGAGCTGGCCGGGGGCCACGCCATGATGACCCGGGTGACGGGCCTGGGCTGCACGGCCACGGCCTTTGTTGGCGCTTTTTTAGCCGTCAATCCCGACGTTTTTGCCGCCACCTGCCACGCCATGGCCGTCATGGCCGCCGCCGGCAGTCTGGCCGTGGCCGAGGCGACCGGTCCGGGCAGCTTCGCCGTGCGCTTTCTGGACGTGGTCTACACCCTCACCGAGGCCGAGATCGCGGCCGGGACGCGGGTGTTGGCATGAGACGGGCGGACTTCGATCCCACCCTGTATCTGGTCACGGACCGGGGGAGCCTTGCCGGGCGCGACCTGCTGGACGTCGTGGGCCGGGCCGTGGCCGGCGGGGTCAAGCTCGTGCAGCTGCGCGAGAAAAACGCTTGCACCCGGGAGTTCGTGGAGTTGGCTCGGGCGCTTGTGGGCCTTGTGCGCCCCCTTGGAGCCAAGCTCATCGTCAACGACCGGGTGGACGTGGCCCTGGCCTGCGACGCCGACGGCGTCCACGTGGGCCAGGACGACATGCGGCCGGCCGATGTGCGCGCGCTCATTGGCCCGCAGCGCATCCTCGGGCTGTCCGTCACCGGCGAAGACGAGGCACGCAGCGCCCGTGGAGAACCGGTCGATTACCTCGGGGCCGGACCGGTTTTTGCCACGACCACCAAAAAAGACGCTGGCGCGCCCCAAGGGATCAATGGGCTGGCCCGCATGATCGCTCTGGCCGAGGTCCCGGTGGTGGCCATCGGCGCGGTGACGGCGGCCAACGCGGCATCGGTCATGGCTGCCGGCGCGGCCGGACTGGCCGTGGTGTCAGCCATCTGCGCTGCCCCGGACCCCGAAGCCGCCGCCAGGGAGCTGCGGAGAATTGCGGAGCAGGGGCGATAACGGGAAGAAAAGATTAGAGAATGCCTCCGGCGGCTGGGGGCCTTAGGCCCCCAGACCCCCACATGGAGAAATGTTTCAAGGGTTTCCGGCGGGAATTGATTCTTGGGTCGACAGCGAAAGATCGCGTAGGCTTGATGGGGAGCACCGTTGTTCGAACGGCCCGGAGCCTGAGGCCCCCAGCCCCCCGCAGGGGGCAACAAAAAAAGCCCGACGCGCGCGCCGGGCTTTTCGCATGTCGCCGACAGGCGGCGCTTACTCCAGATCGATGATGACCGGCCCGAGGTTGGTGCCCATGGGACGCGACAGGAATTCCTCGCGCTTGATCTCCTTGCCGTCGTAGAGCATGCTTTCGATGTGGATGACTTTCTGCATCCAGACGTTGTTCTCGATGGTCTTGGGGATCTCCGTCTCCACGATGCGGGCGGTGATCTTGTCGATGTCGATTTCCTCGACGTCGCTGAAGGAATACGTGTGGATGTACTCTTCGTTGTAGCCGAAGCAGTACAGCAGATTGTTCTTCACGTAGGGTTGGAAGATCTTCTTGGCCGGGTAGCTCTTGACCTCGCAATTGATCTTGCTTAGGCTCACCCGAAGTTTTTCCTTCTCATTGACAATGATATAGACCACGGGGCGGTTGCTCTCCAGCAGATCTTCGCCCGAAGAGTGGAGATTGTTGTCCACGCCGTGGTAGATGTATTCGATGTAGCGTTCCCGGTTGGCTTCGCGGGCCTCCCGCACCACTTCCTTCTCAATGTAGGAATAGAAAACACGCTGACCGAAACCCTTGATCTCAATGGTAAACTTCATGATCCGCCTCCTGAGCAGCTTCCGTGGTGTTCCGGCCTTGTCCGGGAAACGGCCCCAGTCCTTGCGGCCCGATTATCTTACGGACGTTACGCGGCTTTTTTCGCGCGGTCAAATTATCCTGGCCGCCGTGACCGTTGCCTTGGTCATCTTTTGCGGCCTTAACGCCGCCGTGGCTGCCGCGCCGGCCGCCGCCGTGGCTCCGCTTATGGGCACGCCCTACCGCGACGACGGCGTGGACGACCCGGCCGGCCGCCATACCCTGTTCGCCGACCAAGCCAAAACCTTGCCGGATCGGGGGTTTAATTGCAGCGGCTTCGTGGTCACGGCCTCCCGGGGCATTCTGGGCCGCCCCCTGCCGCTGGACGCCATGCGCCGTGACCGCAAGGGCGATTCCGGCCCGGGCGCGGCGGCCGGCGAGGACTGGGACTTCGGCTACGACCTGATCTTAAACGTCACCGACGGCCTGCCCCGGCGGCTGCTCCTGCCGCCCGGCCCGGGCCAGCCGCCGGCTCCCGAGGCTGTGGACGCGGCCCGGTTTCGCGGCTTTCCCCTGCACGACGCGGCCGCCTGGGCCGCCGTGCTGCCGAAGCTGGCTACGGGCGAGGTCGCCTATGCGGCGCTCAGCAAGGAGATCAAGGGCCGGCTCTACTACTACCACGTCGGCATCCTCTACCGCGACGCCGCCGGGCAAGTCCGCTTTGCCCACGCCACCCCGGGCCGGGGCAGCCATGAGCTGATCCTGTCCGAGCCGGCCGGCATGGCCGCCTTTCGCAAGGCTTTCGCCGAAAAAACCTTTGGCGAAAAGTGGATTCTCCTGGTGGCCGCGCCCTTGCCCAAGTAACCGGCCTGCCGGGCGACCAAGCCGGACTTAGGGGCGGGGCTTGCGGCCCCGGGCCAGGAAGAAGGTGAGGCTCGAAAAAAACGTGCCGGCCGCGTCGCGGCGGCGCAGTTCCGCCAAAAACGACGCGACCGTGCCCTGGGTCAGCGCCCCGGCGGCCACGGCCCGGTCGGCCGTGTCGGACAGGCTGTAGACCGCCTCGGCGGCGGCCAGTTCGCGCAACACCAGCGACCGCCCGACCACCTCGATCTCGCCCAGCCCCGCCTCGGCCAGCAAACGGCCAAGCCCCCGGCCGATCCAGCCGCAGCGGAAGCTGTCGCACCAAAATTCCGCCAACTGCCGAGCCACGGCCGTATGGCTGGAATCCACCACAAACGTGCCCCAGTCCGGCTCCACGGCCACGACCACACCGCCCGGCCGCGTCACCCGGGCCATCTCGGCCAGCGCCGCCCCCGGGACGGGCACGTGTTGCAGGGTGCGCTCCACCCGGCAACCGGCGAACACGCCGTCGGCAAAGGGCAGGCGGGCGCCGTCTCCGGCCACGAAAACCGGGCGCACGGCGGCTTGGCCGGCGGCATGGGCCGCCCGGGCCAGCATCACCCGGCTGGCGTCCAGGCCCACGGCTAGGCCGGACGGCCCGACGCCGCCGGCCATGGCGGCAACATCTCCGCCCAGGCCGCAGCCGAGATCCAGGGCGGCGTCGCCGGGGGCCAGGCCGAGCCAGGCCAGGCTCTCGTCTTTGATGGCCCGCATGCCCGGGGCGGCGGCGAGATAGCGCAGGCAGCGCACAAAGACGTCGGGATCATCGGTCTTGTCGCAGCCGCTGAACCCCGTGGCCAGACAGTCGCTCACGGCTTGCCCTGGCCGGCCGAGGCGGGCCGGGCAGCGAAAAGGCGCGCGCCCTCGGGGGCGTCTTCCAGGCGCAGCCCCATGGCCTCGATGTCGTGGCGTAGGGCGTCGGCCCGGGTGAAGTCCTTGGCCGCCCGGGCCGAGGACCGGGCTTCGATGAGCCGGGTCGCCTCGGCCGGCCAGTGGGGGCGCGACAGCGGCAGTTCGGTCGGGTCGAGCAGGCCGAGAGCGGCGTCGGCAGCGGCCAGGGCGGCCAGATGGCGGGCGGCGTCAGCGCCGCACAGGGCCCCCCCGGCCAGCCCGGCGTTGGCCTGGCGGGCGAAGGCGAAAAGGGCCGGCCAGAAATGCGCCACGGACAGGTCCTCGGCCAGGGCCGCCTCCAGGGCCGCTTCCAGGCCTTCGGCCTCGGCCAGGGCCGCGCCGGAAGGCTCTCCCTGGCCGGCGGCCAGAGTCAGGCCGGCGGCCAATTCCTGGATGCGCGTCCGGTTGCGTTCCCACATGGCCAGCGCCTCGGGCGCGGCGCAAAGGGGCTTGTGGTAGCTCGTGGAGAGCAGCCAGGCCCGCACGGCCAGGGGATGGACGCCGTAGCCGAGCAGATCGGCCAGAGTCGGCACGGCCTCGGTCCCCTCGCGGCCGCAGATGCGCCCGCCGACCAGCCAGACGGCCGGGGCCAGCCCGGCCCCGCCGGCCCAGACGGCGCGCAGGTTCTCGATGTGCGGGAAGGTCTTGTCCTCGTCGGTGGCCACCACCGTCACGGCCGGCAGGGCGCGCACGGCCGCCGAGGCCATCTGGAGAAACCAGCTCGGCCGCACGTTGCCCCAGGCCGTGGCCCAGACGTCGCCGGCCTTGAGGTCTTTGAGGCTCACGCGCTTTAAAAGCGTGAAATCCCGGGGGTGGTCCTTGGCGTAGGAGTCGAGATCGACCGTCTTGCCCAGGCACAGCTTGGTCATGTCCAGGCCGAGCAGGCCGCCGTAGGCTTTGTCCCGGGCCACGTCGAAATAGACGCTGCGCAGTTTTTCGTAGGCCAGCCCTTTGTCCATGAGCTTTCGGGCCAGGGCCATGGCCTCGTCCATGGCCTCGCCGGCCAGGGGAAAGACCGCGTCGCCAACGCCCAGGCTCCCGGCCAGGGCGGCGACCTGCTCCCGGGCCGCCTCGGCGTACTCCCGACACTTGCGCCCGGCCGCGCGCGAGGCCTCCAGGCAGCGGTCGTCCAGATCGGCCAGGCCCACGGCCAGCGTCGGCCGGCCGCCGGAGCGGGCCAGGGTGCGGCGCAGCACGTCCAGGGTGACGACGCGCCGCCAGGCGTCCAGGTCGCCGGGCTGGTGCAGGGGCGGGCCAAAGGTGAACAGCCCGGGCGCGGCCGCGGCCGGGTCGAGGTAGACCGGCCCGGGCTGGCCGACGCTGGTCAGCGCCACGCCTTTTTTCTCGGGCGCGGCGAAAAGGGTGGTGGACAGGTAGCGTTCGCCGCTGTCGGCCAGGATGACCACGATGAGCCCCTCGGCCAGTTCTCCGGCCAGCCGCGCCGCTGCGGCCATGGCCGCGCCGCCGCTCATGCCGGCCAGGATGCCTTCCTCCCGGGCCAGCCGGCGGGCCATGGCAAAGGCGTCCTCGTCCTCCACCGGCACGATGGCGTCCAGGGCGTGCTTGTCGAAGATGCCCGGCGGATAGGACTCCTGCATGTTTTTGAGGCCCTGGATCTTGTGGCCGGGCCTTGGCTCCACGGCGGCCACGGTGATGGCCGGGTTGAGCTCTTTCAATTTCTTGACCAGCCCCATGGCCGTGCCCGAGGTGCCCAGGGCGGCCACCACATGGGTGACGGCCCCGCCCGTGGATTCGTAGATCTCCACGGCCGTGGCCGCGTAGTGGGCCTCGATGCTGGCCGGATTGTTGAACTGGTCCATGAGCACGTAGCGCTCGGGCTCTTCCCGGGCCAGGCGGTAGGCCTCCTCGATGGCCCCATCGGTGCCCCGGTTGCCCGGGGTGAGCACGATTTCCGCGCCGTAAGCGCGCATGATGCGCTTGCGCTCTTCCGAGGCCGAGGCCGGCATGAGCAGCTTCAGCTTGTAGCCCTTGACGGCGCAGACCATGGCCAGGCCGATGCCGGTGTTGCCGGAGGTGGCCTCGATGACGGTGCGCCCGGAGGTGAGTTCCCCCGAGCGTTCGGCCGCCTCGATCATGGCCAGGCCCACCCGGTCCTTGATGGAGCCGCCGGGGTTTCGCGACTCGATCTTGGCGCAGATGGTCACGCGCGGATTGGGGCATACGCGGCGCATCCGCACCAGCGGGGTCTTGCCGACCAGGGACAGCACGGAATCGTGGATCATGGCGAGCCTCATGGAAATTTGGCCCGGAATTGTCCGGGCAGGGTCCGTGGTAGGCAAAAAACCGCCAACCGGCAAGAGTGGCAGGAAATTTGCTTGAGCTTGGCCAGTTCAACCAAGGAAGGGGCCATGGAGATCAACAAGTACCTTGCCGACAACCTGGCGTATCTGGCCGAGACCGGCGACCCGGCCGGGCGCTGGCTGGCCGAGGCCAATCCCGCTCCGACCATTGTCCACGAGCGCCTGCACCGCAACGCCGGGGGCATCGTGGACTGGCGCATGGACGACGGCCTGAGCCTGTTCGAGAAGCTGCCGCCGCCCTTTTTTTACCGCGACTGGCGGCCCAAGGAGCAGTTGGAGGGCGCGGGCACCATCATCGTCGGCGTCGGCATCGGCTATGGCCTCAACCACGTGCTGACCGGCACGCCGGATTCCCATAAGGTGCTGGTGGTCGAACCCCGGCCGGATATGCTCCTGGCTTGCCTGGGCCAGACCGATTATCGGCCCTATCTGCGCTACGGCAAGCTGCGTTTCGTGCCGCCCCTTGCGGCCGACATCGAGCTGGCCATCCAAAATTTTGACGTGAGCTTCCTGTTCTCTCGCGTCTATCTGCGAAACGATCTGGCCTGCCAGCAGATCGGGCCGGAGTATGCCCGCCTGGGCGCGCTGGTCAAAGCCAAGATGGAAAGCCTGTCGGTGGAGCTCACCACGCTTCGCCACAAGCAGGAAGTGATGGTCGGCAACGAGTTGCGCAACTATTCCCGGGCCATGGACGAGGGCAGTCTGGCCCGCATGTCCGGCATGGCCAAGGGCCTGACCGCCGTGCTGCTTGGCGCGGGGCCGTCGCTGGCCGAGTTCGCGCCGGTCCTTCGGGAGCACCGCGACAAGGGCTTTTACGCCGCCGCGCTCCAGACCCTGCCGGCCCTGGAGCGCCTGGGCATCAAGCCCGACCTGTGCCTGGCCATCGATTTCAACGACAACATGATGCAGAGCCTGGAGAATTTGCGCGATCCGTCGTTTGCGGCCGACATTCCGTTTATCTATTCCACCAAGATGGACCCCGGGGTGGTGGCCCGCTATCCCGGGCCGCGCATCCCGTTGTGGACCCAGGGCGGCATCGGCACCTATGTGCTCAAGGACCAGGAACTGGTGCTGGACGCCGGCGGCAACGTGTCGGTCACCCTGGAACGCCTGCTTGGCTGGGCCGGGGCCGAACGCTTTGTGTTCGTCGGCTGCGACCTGTCCTGGCAGGGCGAGCGCACCCACGTGGACGGCCACCACAACGCCGTGTGGACCCACACCTACAATCCCCGCGACGACGTGAAGCTTGCCAACCTGCACGGCCAGACCATCTACACCCACATGGGCTTTTTGGCTGCCAAGCGCGACATCGAAAAGGACATTGCCGCCTCGTCGACCGGGTTTTTCAACCTCTACGGCGGCGGCGTGGTCATCGACGGCGCGGTCAACGTGGGGCCGGCCGATCTGGCCTCGGGCGAGCTTTTCGCCAGCCGGGGCGCGGCCAAGGACGTGTTTCTGTCGGCCCTGGCCCGGGCGGCCAATCCGCGCACACGGCCCATTTTCGCGCCCAAGGCCGAGTCCTGGGCGACGTCGCTGAAAAACGCTTCCCGGCGGCTGGAAAAGCTCATGCGCAAGGCCGACAAGCATCAGCGGGAGATCAAGGACCTGCTCTCCCAGATCCAGTTCTTCACCCGCCACGATCCGCTCTACATGCCCTATCTCTACAACGAGATCATGGACCTGGCCGGGCTGGTGCAGACCAGGAAACGCTACGGCGTCAAGGAACTGACTGCATTCAAGGCCATCCGGGGCCGCATCCTGGAAAAGACCCGGGAGATCGACGCCTGTCTGGCCCCGTCGGGGTCCTGGGCGGCCTGAGGCGGAAATTTGCGACAAAACGAGACGCGGCCGCGTTCCGGAAGGAGCGCGGCCGCGTTTTTTCGTGGTTCGGGCAGGGGCTGCGTCGTTGGTCCGAAGCGGGCTTGCGCCATGGAAAGGGGGAGTCGGCCTTGGCGACCGGGAGACAGGGCCGGCGACTGCCAGAGTCGGCAAGCGGGTTGCCGGAAACGATAGCGCAGCCTTGGCGGAATACTGCCCGACGGAAAGACGGCGGGCGTGACCGGACGCGAGCCTAGCCGAAGTCCGGCCAGTCCTTTTCGAAGCGGACCTTGCCCTTGGTCTTTTTGTATTTGCGCATGAGCACGTACAGCGCGCCCGCGCCGCCGTGGCGGGGCAGGGCGGTGGTAAAGGCCAGCACCACGCGTTTCAAGGGGTCGTGGGTGAGCCAGGACTTGAGCTCTTCCTTGAGCACCGGCAGCCCGCCTGGCGAATTGGCCCCGCGGCCGGGAATGAGCAGCAGGCAGCGCTTGCCGGCCAGATACTGCTCGCGCATGAAATGGAACAGGGTGAGCTTGGCCTGGTCGGCGTTAAAGCCGTGGAGGTCCAAGTGGGCCTCGGGCGAGAACTGGCCAGCCCGCAGCTGGCGGTAGATCTTGGGATCAAGGTCGGTGATGAAGCCCTGGACGTATTCGTCGCTGTATTCCAGGGTGAATTCCACCTTGCCGTCGACGAGATCGCGCAGGGCGGTCAGCGCGTTTTGCTCCTCGTCGGCCGGGGAGGGGGCGGCTGGTGGCGGCGCGACGGGGCGCACGTCGCGGCCGCCGATTTTTTCCCGGTCGAGCTTGGCCACGCCGGACATGGCCCGCAGGAAATCCGATTCGTCGATTGCTTCGGGTGCGACCGGCTTGGCGGCGGCAGCGGCCACGGCCTTGGACACGGCCGGGGGAAGGTCCTTTTTCCGGGCCACCTTGACGCCCTTTAAGGAGTCGGCAAAGGGGCGAAAGGCGGTGGGGTCGTCTTTTTTCGACATAGGACGGGCAGGCTAACGGCTTGGCGCGGCCTTGGCAAGACGGGAACAACGGCGTCGAAGCCGCTCCGCTTCCCATACGGGGGGGCCGGGGGCTTGCGGCCTCCAGCCGCCGAAGCAACGGCGTTCCCCATCAAAGCCCAATAACGGCCGTTTTGGTTTTCCAACTGGCCATAAGGCCATTCACCCCAGTACCCCTTAACCTCCTTTCCCATATGGGGGGTCCGGGGGCCTCAGGCCCCCGGCCGCCGGAGGCATCTCTTCGTTTCTCTTCTCTTCTCTTCTCTTCCCCTCAGTCCAGCCCCAACCTCGCCGCCGCCGATTCGGCCGCTGTTTCCGTCAGCGACTCCATGAGCGGTCTGTGGTCCAGGCCGGCCAGGTGCAGGAAGCCGTGGGCCAGCAGCCGGGCCATGTGCAGGCCTGGCGGCTGACCGTAGAGGAAAGCTTCCCGGCGCACGGCGTCGAGGCTGAGCGCCAGTTCGCCGAGGTAGTCGGGCCGGTCCGGGGCTTCGGCCGGGAAGCTTAAGATGTTGGTGGGGCCGGAAAGTCCCAGGAACTCGCCATTGAGGGCGGCGATGGCGGCGTCGTCGGCCAGGGTCAGGTCGAAGTCCCGGCCGTCGAGGTCCAGGGCGTCAAGCAGCGCGTCGCACAGGGCGGCGATTTCCGGGCGCGAGGCCGGCAGGTCGGGGGCGAAGACGCCCCGGGCAAGGCCGATCACGCGGCGTGTTCCGCCGCTTTGGGGTCCACGGCGCAGGCCGTTTCTTCGCGGGTTTTGCCGTTTTTCTCCGGGCTTTTGGCGCTGGGGTATTCGATGCGCTGGTGGAAGATGCCGGTCAGGATGCGCTGGAAGGTGTCGCTTAACAGCGTCAGGTCTTTAAGTGTGAGCTGGGAGTCGTCCAGTTCGCCTTCGGTGTAGATCTTGCGCACGATGTTCTGAATATGGCCCTTGATGCGGCTGGGGGTCGGGTCGACCAGGGTGCGGCTGGAGGCCTCGATGGCGTCGGCCAAAAGGATCAGGCCGGCTTCCTTGGACTGGGGCTTGGGACCGGGATAGCGGTAATCGGCCTCGCGAATGGGGTCGTCGCCCTTGGCTTCGGCCAGTTCCTTGGCCTTGTGGTAGAAGTAGGCAATGAGCGTGGTGCCGTGGTGCTGGCCGATGAGGTCGGTGATGGCCTGTCCCAGGCGGTGTTCCCGGGCCAGTTCGATGCCCTTTTTCACGTGGGAAATGAGGATCAGCGCGCTCATGGAGGGGGCCAGCTTGTTGTGGCGGTTCTCCTTGCAGGAGATGTTTTCAATGAAATAGTGGGGGTTTTTGAGCTTGCCGATGTCGTGATACAGGGCCGCGACCTTGGCCAGCAGCGGATTGCCCCCGATGGCCCGAGCGCCGGCTTCGACCATGTTGGAGACGATCAGCGAATGGTGGTAGGTGCCCGGGGCCTTGACCATGAGTTCCTGAAGCAGCGGCTGCTCCAGGTTGAGCAGTTCCATGAGCCGAAAACGCGAGGTGTAGCCGAAGATGAGTTCCATGATGGGCGCGATGCCGACCACGGCCAAGAGCGACAGGAAGGCGGACAAGGCCACGAAGGGCAAGCCCGCGCCGGTCACCGACGGATCGTTTAAATCCATGAGGTTGACTGAGCACCACATGACGCACAACGCGGCCAAGAGCGGGAAGACGGACTTGAGCAGCTGAGACCGGTTTTCGGAGCGCTTGATAAGGTAGACGTAGATCATGGAGCCGACGAAGTAGTAGCAAAAGGCTCCGATGCCGCCGTAGACCATGTTGGCGGCCAGAAACGACAGGATGAGGCTGGTGAAGATGCACAGGCGTTTGGGGAAAAACAGCGCCAGAATGCCGGCCGCGCCGGCAATGGGCAGGCTGTAGGCGAAGTAGATGGACCTTGTCGCCTCGGGCAGTCCGCCGCCGCCCGGCAGGGTGACCATGTCGCCGACCTTGGCCAGCATGCCGAAGATGAGCAGCACCACGCCCAAAAACACCCAGTCGGTGCTGCGCACGCGCTTGATTCCGGCCCGCTCCAGGGACACGTAGAGCACGGCCAGGAACATCAGGCAGATGCCGAAAAGGCCCGTGGCCCGCAGCAGGTTGTAGGGGCCTTTGCGGTGGGAGTAGAGCGACTGGAGTTTGAGCTGCTGGATGGGCCCGACGCGCTCGCCCTGGCGCACGATGATCTCGCCCTTCTTGATGATGTAGTACAGCGGCTCCACGGCCCGGGCGATTTCGGCCTTGCGGGCTTGAGTCGTTTCCTGGTTGAGGGTCATGTTGGGGGCGATCAGCGGATAGACCAGGGCGTAGACGGCCTTGCGCTGGCGGAAGGGCTTATTCAGGGAAACCTTGAGCATATGCTCAAGATCGTCTTTGATTTGCTTGATGTCCTTGATGTCGCGGGTCTCGACGCGAAGGGTCTCCATCTTGGAGGGCAGTTCGCGCAGCAGGATGCCGTTTTTATAGGGGGTGAAAACCGAGATGGAACTGACCACGCCTGGCTCGTAGTTCTGCTTGAGCCAGGCCAGCACGTCCTTTTGCATGAGCGTCTTGAAATCGTCCTGTCGCCAGACCTCGATGATGTCCGGGCCGATCTCGGTGTTGAGGTTCTCGGCCACCTGCCAGCGCAGTTTTTCCAGATCCTCGGCCGTGGCGGACCGGGCCGCGCCGATGATGTCCTCGACGCTTTTGGCCAGGGCCTCGAAGGGCAGGGGACTGACGTCGAAGACCGGGGGCTGGGCCTCGGTGACCTGATCGCGGCGGCGGGTGGTGGCCTCGACATCCTCGATTTGCAGGCTCTGGTCGGCGGCCACGTCCTGGGTGGCGATCTCGCCGGCGGTGAAAAGACGCACCGAGGGATCAAGGCCCAGGCGGGCCACGAAGCACAAGGTGAAGACCACGGCCAGGAAAAACAGGAAACCCGGCGCCCATTCGGGCAACGTGAAGCCGCCTGCCTGCTGCACTGGGGATTGGGTCGAAGGGGCCTTGATGGCCCGCTTAACCCTGTCGACTATCTCGCTCATAAGCTTGGACGATCCTTCCCACCAGGGGATGGCGGACGACATCGGCGTCGCTGAAGGTGACGAACTCAATGCCGCGTACGTTGCGAAGCACCCGCCGGGCCTCGACCAGTCCCGAGGCCGTGTGGGACGGCAGATCGATCTGGGTCGCGTCGCCGGTGACCACGGCCTTGGAGGACAGGCCCAGTCGGGTGAGAAACATTTTCATCTGCTCGGGCGTCGTGTTTTGCGCCTCATCCAGGATGATGAGCGCGTCGTTTAACGTACGCCCCCGCATGAAGGCCAGGGGAGCCACCTCGATGACGCCGGTGTCGAGCATCTCGCGCACCTTGCGAAAGTCGAGCATGTCGTTGAGGGCGTCGTAGAGGGGGCGCAGGTAGGGGTTTATTTTCTCCACCATGTCGCCGGGCAAAAAGCCCAGCTTCTCGCCGGCTTCGACGGCCGGCCGGGTGAGGATGAGGCGTTTGACCCGCCGTTCCAACAGGAAGCCCACGCCCATGGCCACGGCCAGGTAGGTCTTGCCGGTGCCGGCCGGGCCGATGCCGAAGACCAGATCATGGCGGCGGATGGCGGCCAAGTAGTCGCGCTGGGTGGCCGTGCGCGGGGTGACGGTTTTTTTGGGCGAAATGATGAGGGATTCTTCACGGTAGACGCGCTGGAGGCTGGCCTCGGGCTCCCGGGCCAGGACGCTTAGGGCCTGTTCGACGTCGGCCGGATAGATAGGCTTGCCCTGGCGCAACAGCCCATAGAGCTGCACCAGCACGTTGGCCACATGGGAGAGCGTCTCTTCGGAGTCGGCCCGCAATATGACGGAGCTGCCCCGAGTGTCGAGACGCGCGCCGGATTTGCCGGCGATCAGGGCGATATTGGCATTGTGGGGGCCAAAGAGGTCCCGGGCGAGCGCCGGGTCGTCGAAGTCGAGCCGTCGCTCCATGCACAGCGTTTCCATCATGACGTCACGAAGCCTGGTTACGGTCGGGAACCCGCGCGCGCACTCCGGTCACGCAAGTAATACAACGCGCCGACAAGGACAAGCAAAACCGCATACTCACGCCTTTTCTCGCAAACTTTCCAGGGCCGGGTCCACGGCCGCCCGCAACGTTTCCAACATCCGCGACACCGTCACCTGGCCCGGCGCGCCGCCCTTGACGCGGCGCACGTCGCCGACCCTGGCCAGCCACACGTCGGCCGTGCCGGCCCCGGCCGCGTAGCTGGCCAGGGCGGCCAACCCGGCGGCCTCTTCGAGGCTGCGTCGCGGCACGTCGCGCCCGGGGTGGTCGCGCCGCAAAATCACATGGGTTCCCGGGCCGTCGGCCACGTGAAACCACAGGTCATAGGCATTGGCGAGTCTAAGGAGCTGGTCGTTGGCCTTGGCGTTTTTGCCCCGCAGGGCCAAAAAGCCGTCGGAAGTGCGGTAGACATGGGCGGCCACGCCCTTGAGGCTGCCAGACGTCCCGGCGGCGCTTGTGGGCGACGCCGAGACGTGTTCCCGACCTTTTAAGTCTTTTTTTTCACCTTGCAAGTCCTGGCGGCGGGCAGCGATGGCGGTCAGGCCTCGTTGGCCTTTGGCCGCCAAATGATAGAGCTTTTGCATGTTGCCGAGGATGGAAAGCGCCGGGTCGAGGGTCAGGGTCGTTTCCGTGCCGTCGTCATTGGTGAAAAAAAGTTCAGGAATCTTGGCGGTCTTGTCCAACAGGTGCAGGTGCGCCGCGATACGGTCGGCCTCGGCCTTGCGAGCGATAAAGGCCCGCATCCGGGCTTCGTCGGCCTCAAGTTTGGCCAGGGCGCGCTGGCGGCGGCGGACCCGGGCGGCTGCGGCGTCGGTCTCGGGGGCCTCGCGACGGCCCGAGACCTCGCCAAAGGCCAGGGGCAGCCCGAAGGCGGCGGCCGCTTCCAGGGCCGTGGGAAAGGTTTCGGTCGTGACCCCGGCCTGGGGCTGGCCGGGCCAGGCCACGGGCCACAGGGCCAGGGGCTCGCCCCCTTTGCGCTCCAGGAAAAAGCCCTCGGCCGCGTCTGCCTGCAACCGGTCGTAGACCGATTGGCGGGCGTCCCGGGGCAGGGCGGCCAGCCGGCGGCGCAGGCCGGGCGAGAGCTGGGGATGGGCCTGCCAGACGTCGGGATCGCCGGTAACGGTTTCGATGGCCGGCCAGCCCGGTTCGGCCGGCGTCGCGTCCGGGGCCGGGGCCTCGGTCAGGACCGGGAAGGAGCGGGGATCAAGGACCAGGGCCGGGCCTTCGCCGGTGAAAATCAGGGTCAGGCGGCGGTTTGGCCAGTCGGCGACAAGGCGCTCCACGCGCCGGCCGCGCAGATGTTTGCGCAGCCGCATGGCTTGGGCCGGGGCGCGGTCGGGCTGGGCGGTCTTTTGGCCGGAAAGAAACAGGAAAAAGCGCCCCGTGCCGTAGCGGGCGTGGAGATGGACGGTCTTTTTGCCGGGACAACCGGGAACGACGCGGCCGGAAGGCAGATATAGCGACAGGGTGAAGACGTTGGGGACGGGCAGAAAGATCTTTTCCACCCGGGCGCCCGGCAGGACGCCGGCCAACTCACGGACAAGAACGCGGAAAAAAACGGCCTCCATGAGCAACGCCTCCCCCTGGCCCGGGATGCCCCGGACAGGGTCTGTCTGCCGCCAGGCCGGGCCGGCGGCCGAACCGGAAGCAACGACCGCCGCCGCCTGTCGGCGGATCGGACGGTCTGGCCGGCCTTGGCGCAGCGTCCTTTATGCCCATTGGCCGGAGCGTAAAGAAAAT
>JAEZEM010000421.1 GCA_023417745.1 Pseudomonadota bacterium | reverse complement strand
GTTCGCCCAATTCGCCCCTGCGCCTGTGCCTGGAATATTTCCGCCACATGGGCATTCGGCTCTTGGTCACGGACCAGGCGATCACGGCCATCGCCGACGCGGCGGCCAAAAACGCCCGCATCGGCGCCCGGGCGCTGCGCGAAATATTCAACAGCCTGATCGCGCCCTACGAATACGATCCCTACGGCTCGCCGCGTTACGCCGAGACGGACAAGGGACCGACCCTGACCATCGACCTGGAGGCGGTCACGGAATACCTGGGGCAGACGGCCAGTTAGGCGGACGGCTCGGCCGCCGGCCGGGCCGTGACCAGAATATCCTCGCCCACTTGCCGCAGACCGCAGAAACGGAAACCGGCCGCGTCGGCCATGCGCGGGACGATGCGGCCCGAAAAGCCCGGCACGGCCTGCTCGTCGGCCAGCACCTTGGGGGCATAGAACAGCGCCAGTTCGTCGGCCAGCCCCTGGGCCACGAGTTGGCCGGCCAGACCGCCGCCGCCTTCGCACAGCAGCGTAAAGACCCGGGCCTCGTCGCGAAGGCGCGTCAGCCCAGGCAACAAATCCAGCTCGCCCTCGTCACGCAGCGGCAGGCCGTAGACCCGCGCCCCGCGCTTGGTCAGGGCCAGCCCGGCCGCGCCCTGCGCCTCGGCTTCGCCGGTCAGAAAGACCAGGGACGGGGAACGCTCCCGCACCAGGGCGAACCGGGCGTCGGCCGGGGGCAGCGAGCGCGTGACCACCACGGCCAGGGGCTGGGGATTGCCCGACAGCGTGTCCACCACCTCCAGGCGGTGGGTCAGGCGCGGGTCGTCGGCCCGAAAGGTGCCGCCGCCGACCATCACCGCCTGGGACGCGGCCCGCATCCGGTGCACCCGGCGGCGCGAGGCCGGGCCGCTCACCCAGGCCGAATCCCCGGTGCGGGCGGCGATGCGTCCGTCCAGGGTCATGGCCAGCTTCAGGGTCACGTAGGGCCGGCCCATGGTTTTAAAGACCACGAAATCGGCCACGGCGTCGCGGCACTCCTGGCCAAGGACGCCGACGTCCACGGCGACGCCCCCCTGGCGCAGGGTCTCGGCCCCGCCGCCGGCCACGGGATTGGGGTCCAGGCAGCCGATGACCACCCGGGAAACGCCGGCTTCCAGCACCGTGCGCGAACAGGGCGGGGTCTTGCCGAAATGGTTGCACGGCTCCAAGGTCACGTACATCGTGGCCCCGGCCGGATCGATGCCCCGCTCCTCGGCCTCGCGCAGGCATTCCACCTCGGCGTGGGGGCCGCCGAACACCTTGTGCCAGCCCTCGGCCACGATTTCGCCGTCGCGCACCAGCACCGCGCCCACGCGCGGGTTGGGCGTGACGAATCCCCGGCCGCGCTCGGCCAGCTCCAAAGCCCGGGCCATGAACACCGCGTCGTTGTCAGGAGCCATGGTCGCCCTCCAGCACGTCAAAGCCGATGCCGGCCTCGGCGATCATCTCGGCCGAGAGCGGATCGGGATAACCCTGGGAGAAATAGATGTGGTTGACCTGGCAGTTGATGAGCATCTTTGTGCAGATCAAACAGGGCTGGGTGGTGCAGTAGATGTCCGCCCCGGCGATGGGCACGCCGTGCAGGGCGCACTGGATGATGACGTTTTGTTCGGCGTGCAGCCCCCGGCACAGCTCGTGGCGTTCGCCCGAGGGGATGCCGAGTTTTTCGCGCAGGCAGCCGATGTCCAGGCAGTGGGCCGTGCCGGTCGGGGAGCCGTTGTAGCCCGTGGCCAGGATGCGGCGGTCGCGCACGGCCACGGCCCCGACCTTGCGGCGCAGGCAGGTGCTGCGTTCGGCCACCAGATAGGCGATGCGCATGAAATAGTCGGGCCAGGGAAGGCGTTTGTCCATGGTCGGGCGGCTCCGGTTGGAATGCGCCGCGCCGGGCGGAAAGGAACGGGCCGATGGGGGCCGGCCCCAGCGCGGCAGGCGGCTTCCTTAAGTGGACCACGGCGGGGCCGGGCGTCAAGCCCGGTCGGCGACACGGCCAGGGGAGGCGGCGCGGCCATGGCTTTTTGCTCCAAGCTGACTTATCTCTCGGATTCACACCCCCGGCCGGGGGCGGTCAAACCGGCCCAGGCCGGATCAAGGAGTGTTGCCATGAGCGCGAAAACCGCCTCGTTTGAAGCCGTCTGCCCCCACTGCGGCCAGACCGTCACGGCCACGGCCTCGCCGGCCGACGTCGCGGCCGGGTCGGTGTCGGTCAAGGAAAAATGCCAGCGCTGCCTGGGCGAGTTCGACGCCATCGCCGAGGCCGACTGCCTGGAATGGGACGACCAGTGCAAGGTCGAAATGAGCCGGTTGGGCTAAGGCCCTGGAGGCAAACAGGGAGGCGGCCGTGGCCTATTGGCTGATCAAGTCCGAACCGGGCTGTTTTTCCATCGACGACCTGGCCGCCGCTCCGGGCCAGACCACGGGCTGGGACGGCGTGCGCAACTTCCAGGCCCGCAATTGCCTGCGGGCCATGCGCCTGGGCGACGGTCTGCTTTTCTACCACAGCGTCACCAACCCGGGCGTGGTCGGGCTGGCCGAGGTGGCCCGGGAGGCCTATCCCGACGCCACCGCCCAGGACCCGGATTCGGGCCATTTCGATCCCCGAGCCAGCCCGGAAAAGCCGCTGTGGGACATGGTGGACGTGCGCTTTGTGGCCAAGTTTCCCCAGCCCGTGCCCCTGGCCGCCCTGCGCGGCGTGCCCGAGCTGGCCGGCCTGGAGGTGCTGCGCAGGGGCTCGCGCCTGTCCGTGACGCCGCTGACCGACCGGGAGTTCGCCGTCATCCGGGCCATGGGCCTGGGCGAAGGCGCGTCAGGAATCCGTTGACGCCCGGGGAGGGGAGTCGTATCAGGACATTATGAGAAATCCTCCCTGGTTGCCGGTTGTCGGATTCCCGTCTCCGTCGGCCTGGGTTCTGGCTCTGGTCGTGCTGCTGGACCCCGGGAAAGCCCTGGCCGACGTTTCCCCCCAGAGCTTGAACATTGACGACGGCCTGGCGGCCTACTTTCCCCAGACGGCCGCCCTGTGGGCCTCCCTGGCCCTGGCCGGGGTCATGTTCGGCATCATCGTGGCCTTGCTCATCGCCCTGGCCTCGCGCAAGCAGGTCCTGGCCGCCCTGTGCGAAAGCCAGGCGCGCTACCAGGGCGTGGTGGAAAACGCCCCGGCCGCCATCTTCGTCATCGACGCCGCCGGCCGGTTTCTCGACGTCAATCCCAAGGCCTGCCGCCTGACCGGCTACGACCGGGAAACCCTGCTGGGTCTGACCATCGGCGAGGTCCTGGACCAGGACAGCTGGCAGGCCGTGGCCACCTATCTGGCCGATTTCAAGGAAGGAGCCCGCATTGCCGAGGTGTCGGGCCGGCGGCGCGACGGAACCAAGCGCTGGTGGTCCGTGTCGGCCGTGCGCCTGGATGGGGAGCGCATCCTCGGTTTCGCCGCCGACGTCACCGAACGCCGCCGCCGCGACGACGCCCGGTCGGTCTTTTACGAGCTGGTGCAAAACGCCGAGCATGTGGTGGTGTTTAAGGACCGCGATTTGCGCTACGTCATGGTCAACCGGGCCTATCAGCAACTCACCGAACACCAGTTGGAAGATGTCGTCGGCAAGACCGATGCCGAAGCCTTCGAGGGCTTATCCGCCCCCGAGCAGATCGCCCGGTACCTGGAAAACGACCGCCGCGCCCTGAATCTGCCCCGGGGCCGCACCCTGACCAGCGAGGAGGAAATGCGCGGCGATGCGGGCGGCACGCGCACGTTTCTCACCAAGAAATTTCCGGTCTACGCCGAGGACGGCCGGCTGCTCGGCGTGGCCACCATGGCCGCCGAGATCACAGAGCGCAAAAAGGCCGAGGCCCGGCTGCGCGAAAGCGAAGGCCGTTACCGGCTGCTGGCCGAGCTGGCCCCGGTCTCCATCATGGCCTTTGACGCGGCCGGCCGCATCACCTTCGTCAACAGGCGGCATCTGGAAAGCTTTGCCGCCGGCCGCCAGAACCGCGACTATTTTCTGGGCCGGCGCATTACCGAACTGCCGGGCGTGGTGCGGGCCGGCATCGCCGGCCAACTGGCCCCGTTGCTGGCCGGGCACGAGGTCGATCTGGAGGCCGTGCATTTCCCCGAATTCACGGGCGGCCATGCCGGCTACGTCAACCTGCGCGGCGTGCCGCTGACTCGCGACGACGGGACCCCGGCCGGCGGCATTCTCATCCGCGAGGACGTCACGGCCCGCATCGAGATGGAGCGAACGCTCACCGCCTCGCGCAACGAGGCCCAGGCCGCCAATCGGGCCAAGTCGGAATTCCTGGCCAATATGAGCCACGAGATCCGCACGCCCTTAAACGGCGTCCTGGGGATGCTCCAGCTCCTGCGCGACACGCCTCTTGACGCCGAACAGGCCGAGTACGCCGACCTGGCCATCCAGTCGAGCCGGCGGCTCACCCGTCTTTTGGCCGACATCCTGGACCTGTCCCGGGTGGAGGCCGGCAAGATGGCCATCCAGTGCGAACCCTTCGAGCTGGCCCGGGTCGTGACCGAGGCCGTGGAGCTGTTTAAGCCCTCCGCCCGCCAGGCCGGCGTGGCGTTGGCCGTCTACGTCGATCCGGCCCTGCCGGCCCAGGTCAGGGGCGACGCCGCCCGGCTCCAGCAGGTGCTGGCCAATCTCGTGGGCAACGCGCTGAAATTCACCGCCAAGGGGTCGGTGACTGTGGAGGCCTATCCCCTGCCGCCGCGCCGGGAGGGCGAGACGCGGGCGCTTTTCTCTGTGGCCGACACCGGTTGCGGCATCGCCGACGCTGACCTGACCCGCCTGTTCGAACCCTTTGTCCAGGGCAGCCGGGGCTACAGCCGCAATGCCCAGGGCGCGGGGCTGGGGCTTTCCATCTGCAAAAGCCTGGTCGAACTCATGGGCGGGAACATCGCCGTGGACAGCGAGGTGGGGCGGGGCACGACCATCTTTTTCTGCTGCTCCTTTAGCCTGTGCGACTCGGCCGGCCAGGTCGCCGTCCCAGGGGACGCCCCGGCCGCGCCGGACGGTTTACGGGTGCTCGTGGCCGAGGACGACCGCATCACCCGGTTGGCCGTGCGCCGGCTGCTGGAAAAGGACGGCCATGCCGTGATCGAGGCCGTCGACGGCGTCCAAGCCCTGGAGGCCCTGCTCCGGCAACCCTTCGACCTTGTGCTCATGGACATTCAGATGCCCGGCCTCGACGGCGTCCAGGCCGTGCGGACCATGCGCGGCGACCCTCGTTACGCCGTCGTGGCCGACCTGCCCGTGGTGGCCCTGACCGCCTACGCCATGGCCGGCGACCGTGAAATCTTCCTGGCCGCCGGCATGGACGCCTATGTGCCCAAGCCCGTGTTCCGCGACGAGCTGCGCCGGGCCATGGAACAGGCCCTGGCCGCCGGCCGGATCAGAAACGCCTGAGTTTCCTCCCCTGGCCCCTGCGCTGCGCGTGGAGCGCGCATCGGCGGTCGGGGAGAACGCTTCCTGGCCCGGGCGTGTCGCGGCCACCCGAGCCGATCTGGCCGAGCCGACCCGGCTTGGCAGGGCGGCGCTTTTTCCGTACCGTTAGCCCGTGCGTCCGCCAGGAACCATCCTTTTCGCCATGTCCCGCCTTGCCGGCCTGCGCGCCGTCCTGGCCGTCCTGTCCGTGGTGGCCTCGCTGGCCGCCGCGACCGCCGGGCGCTGCGCCGAATTCGTGCCCGGCGTCACCCGGCCGGTGGTGGTGGGCGGCGACCGCGACTATCCGCCCTACGAATTTCTCGACAAGAACGGCCAGCCGGCCGGCTTCAACGTGGACATCTCCCGGGCTATTGGCGAGGTCATGGGCATGCGCGTGGAGTTTCGGCTCGGCGACTGGGCCAGCCAGCGTGAAGGACTCATGGAGGGTCGGCGTGACGTGCTTCAGGGCATGTCCTATTCCGATGATCGCTCCCAGACCGTCGATTTCGCCCCCCACGCCATCGTCAACCACGGCATCTTCGCCCGCCGCGACGTCCTGGCCGTGGACAATCTCGATCAACTGGCCGGCAAGAAGGTCATTGTTCACCGGGGCGGCATCATGCACGACACCCTGGCCGCCAAGGGCTTTGCCGACGATCTCGTGCTGGTGGACACCCCGGCCGACGGCCTGCGCCTTTTGGCCTCGGGCCAGGGCGACTACGCCGTGGTGGCCATGCTGCCCGGCATCTACATCATGCGCGAATTCGGCCTGGACAACATCCAGCCCGTGGCTCGGGGCGTTTTCACCGTGCGTTACGGCTACGCCGTGAAAAAAGGCGACGAGGCCTTGCTCGCCCGCTTCAGCGAAGGCCTGGCCATTTTGCGCGAGACCGGCCGCTATCAGGCCATCCACGACAAATGGCTGGGGGTGCTCGAAAACGGCCGGCTGCGCTGGCAGACCATCGCCCTTTACGTTGGGGCCATCGCCACGCCGCTTCTGGCGCTGCTTGGCGGCTCCATGCTGTGGACCCATTTCCTGCGTAAACAGGTGGCCCAGCGCACCAGTCCCTGACCAAGGCCATGGAAGAGCTCTCCCGCAACCAGCGCCAGCTCGTCCAGGCCGACAAGATGGCGGCCCTTGGCATCCTCGTCTCCGGCGTGGCCCATGAGATCAACAATCCCAATGGCTTGATCCTGCTCAATATCCCCATCCTGCGCAAGGCCCAGGCCGACGCCGTGCGCCTGCTCGAACGCCGTTACGAGGAAGAGGGCGATTTTCTCCTGGGCGGCATCCCCTTTTCGCGGATGCGAAACGAACTCCCGAGCTTGCTGGAGGAGATGCAGGAGGGCGCCCAGCGCATCAAGCGCATCGTCAATGACCTCAAGGACTTCGCCCGGCGCGAGGAAGGCTCCGGCCGGGCGCTTATCGACGTCGGCGACGCGGCCAGAAAAGCCGTGCGCCTCCTTGATGCCGCCATCCGCAGGGCCACTGACCGCTTCGCCGCCGTCTACGAACCCGACCTGCCCCTGGTCTGGGGCCATTCCCAGCGCGTCGAACAGGTCATCGTCAATCTCGTGCTCAACGCCTGCCAGGCCCTGCCCGACCGTGACCGGGCCATTGTCCTGGAAGTCGGCCACGACCTGGACAATAGGCAGGTGGTCCTGACCGTGCGCGACGAGGGCGCGGGCATCGCCCCCGAGCACCTGCCCCACCTGACCGACCCCTTTTTCACCACCAAGCGCGAGACCGGCGGCACCGGCCTTGGCCTGTCCGTCTCCGCCGGCATCCTCAAGGAATACGGCGCGACCCTGTCCTTTTATTCCGTCCCGGGCCGGGGGACCACCGCCGCCGTCGCCTTTCCGGTTCCGGCCGAGGAGCAGGCTTCATGAGCACCTTTCCCGCCTTCGCCGTCCTGCTGGTGGACGACGAACCGGCCTGGCTGCGTTCCCTGTCCCTGACCCTTGAGTCCTCGGCCGGAGTCACCAATCTCTTCCTGTGCCAGGACAGCCGCGACGTGTTGCCGCTGTTGGAAAAAGGCGGCATCCGCCTGGTCCTGCTCGACCTGACCATGCCCGGCCTGTCCGGCGAGGAACTGCTGGCCCGCATCGGCGAGGAGCACCCGGAAGTGGCCGTCATCATCGTCAGCGGCGTCA
>JAEZEM010000401.1 GCA_023417745.1 Pseudomonadota bacterium | reverse complement strand
CTTAACGGGCCGTCAGGGCGCGGGGAGCGCGGCCGCCGCCTTCCTGCTGCATGGCCGTGATGAGTTCGGTGAGCACCTCGACTTGCCGGGCCAGGGCGTCCACGGAGCCGGCCGCCTGATCCATGGCCTGGGTCGTTTCGGCAGAGATGCGGCTGACGTCTTCGATGGAGCGGTTGATTTCCTCGCTGGCCGAGGACTGTTCCTCGGCGGCGGCGGCGATGGCCCGGACCTGATCGGTGGTCACGGCCACGAGTTCCACGATGGCGCGCAGGGCCTTGCCGGACAGGTCGGCCTGGCTGGTTGCCGCGTCGATTTTCTGTACGGCCCGGTCCACGTTGCGAATGTTCTGGTCGGCCCCGTTTTGGATGCCGGCGATGGCCTCGCCGACTTCCTTGGTGGCGGTCATGGTTTTCTCGGCCAGCTTGCGGACCTCGTCGGCGACCACGGCAAAGCCGCGCCCGGCTTCGCCGGCCCTCGCCGCCTCGATGGCGGCGTTAAGGGCCAGGAGGTTGGTCTGGTCGGCGATGTCGGAGATGACGTTTAGGATCTGGCCGATGCCCTGGGCCTGCTGGCCAAGGGACCCCATGTCGGCCTTGAGCTGCAAGGCCTGGGACTGCACCTCGCCGATGCCGCGCACAACCTCGGCCACCACCTGGGCCCCTTCTGCGGCTTTGTCGCGGGCGTTGTCGGCGGACCCGGCCGCCTGGGAGGCGTTGCGGGCCACTTCCAGCACCGTGGCGTTCATCTGTTCCATGGCGGTGGCGGTTTCGCCGACCCGGGCCGACTGGCTCTGCGCTCCCTGGCTGGAGGCGTCGATCTGGGAAGCCATGTCGTGGGCGGCGTGCTGCAGGGCGGCCACGACCTGCTCCAGTTTGCCGGCGGCCTGGAGCATGGTTTCGGCCCGGGCGGTTTCGGCCTGGGCCTTGGCCTGCTCGGCCTGGGCGGTGGCTTCGGCGGCCCGGGCGGATTCTTCCTGAGCCAGACGTTTCTGGTCGTCGGCTTCGCCGATCTTGTTCCTGAGCGTCCCGACCATGGCTCTCAAGCTGTCGGCCAGCTTGCCGATTTCGTTGCGGCTGGTAAGGGCCAGGGATTTGTCCAGGTCGCCCCGGGCGACCTCGGAGGCGTATTCCTCGATGCGGCGCAAGGGGCGAACGACGATACGGTCCATGGCCAGCAGCGCTGCCGCGATCAAGGCCAGGATGGCTCCCGCGCCGAGCAGGATCATGAAGTTGCGCTGACTGGCGGCGGTTTCTTCGATCTCGGCCGTGCTCATGGAAAAGCCCAGCACCCAGTTCCACAGGGGAACCTGAGTCCAGACGACCTGCTTGGACTGTGAGCCGAACTGGATGACCTTTTCGCCCTGGGGGGAGGCCAGCATGTCGGCGGTGCCGTCTTTTTGCGCGAAATCCTGGAGCAGCAGGCTCTTGTCGGGGTGGCCGATCATGATGCCTTTGGGCGACAGCAGGAAGGGGTAGCCGGTTGTGCCGATCCGGGTTCCGGCGATGTAGGTGTCGATCACGTTTTCCAGGAGATACGACATGCCGACGCCGCCTATGACAACGCCTTTGTCGTCTTTGACCGGGGCGGTGACGCTGACGATGAGCTTGCCGGTGGCGATGCTCTTGGTCGGCACGGCGCTGTAGCCTTCCTTGCCGGCCAGGGAGTCCTGGATATAGCCCCGATCCGCCAGGGCGTTGGGCTTCATGGGTTTGCCCTGGGCCATGAGCACCACCTGGGCGCCTTGCTTGTCGAAGACATAACAGGTGTTCACATTATCCGAGGCCTGGGACAACGCGCCGATGATTTGTTGCACTTGTTCAGCGTTGGCTCCAGTGGCCAGGAAATCACGCACCGCCGGTATTTTCGATGCGCTGCGCATGGGCTCCATGAGTTGCGCGCCGAATTCCTTGGTGGACTTGGCCAAGGTGTCGGCCAATACGGTCATCTCGTGCTTGGAGTTGCTGACGCTGGTGTCATAGATAGATCGGGCAACAAAAACTATGAGCAAAGATTGTATAAGAAGAACAACAGTTCCTAGAAATATGGCGATGGTCGTTCGGATGCTCTTCATGGCGGTCTTTGCTCCTCAAAAAAACGATGATTTCAATTTTGCTATAATAGTCGAAGGTCGAAGTCCAGCAAGCGTTTGGAAAAGGCGATTTGTTCCGGTTGTCACAAGAACAACAGGCCACCCTTCGCTCCGCGAAGGAGCGACGCAACAGGCGACTGAAAGCCGGGGCCGTAAATATGGGGGGCGTTTAGCCGAACATCTTGAGCGCGCGCAAAGTATATTCCAGCAATTCGTCGATGGGGCGCTCGGGCAGGCAGGCGTGGGCCAGGGAGAAATACAGGGGTTCGCGTTCGGCCAGGGTGGCCACGATTTCTGCTTTGAGGCCAAGCTGCGTCAGGTTGGGACGCTGGTCCGGGTTGAGATCGGCCATGAGGCGTTCGGCCAGACGGTCGGGGTGGGCTTGCAGGTAGAGCACCAGCCCTTTGGCCAGGATGGCCCGGTTTTCCGGCAGCAGCACCACGCCGCCGCCCGTGGCCGCAACCAGCCCTTTTTGGGCGGCGGTATCGGCCAGGATGTCCGCTTCGGCCCGGCGAAAGGCGTCCCAGCCGTCCCGGGCCACCAGGTCGGCGATGGTTTCGCCGCGCGCTTCGACGAACCGGGCGTCGAGATCGACGAAGGGGCGGCCGAGGCTTTCGGCCAATTTGCGGCCCAAGGTGGTCTTGCCCGAGGCGCGGGGGCCGATGAGGTAGATATTGGTGTCGGCGGCAAGGGGCATGGCTCGCTCCGGGATGTGGCGTGCGGCCGGGATGCGGCCGCCGGCAGAGCAGATAGCCTGCCGGACGCGGCTTGTCGAGGCGGGCGTGTAACCGATTGGCCCCGCTCGACGCCTGACCAGGCAAACGCGCCTGGGGAGGGGCGTTGGCGGAGGCTTGCTGCATGACGACGCGTGTTGGCGAGAAAGGCGTCCGGTTGAAGGACGGCCTGTCCGGCTGCGACCGGCCGTGCCTGGAGGGCATTGACGACGCCGCCTTGGCCCGGGCGGCCTTCGAGGGCGACCAGCGGGCTTTTGCCGCGCTGGTCGTGCGGCATGGGCCGGGCGTGACCCATCTGGCCTCCCGGTTTTGCCATGATCCGGCTGGAGTCGAGGATTTGGTCCAGGAAGTGTTCGTCAAGGCCTACCTGAATTTGGGCGGCCTTCGGGACTGGGGCATGTTTCGCGGCTGGCTGCACCGCATCGCCGCCAACACCTGCATCGACTGGCATCGCCGACGCAAGATCGAGGACGGTCTGGTCGGCGGCCTCAAGGACACCTTGCCCGACGAAGGCGAAGCGGCCCGGCATGAGGCGCGCGAGGCCCGGCGGCGTCTGGAGGCGGCCATGGCCGTGCTCGGCCCCAAGGACCGGCTCCTGGTCGCGCTGCTCGGCCTGGAGGGCAAAAGCGTCGAGGAAGTGGCGGCGCTGACCGGGCTGACCCGGGTCAACGTCAAGGTGCGGGCTTTTCGGGCCAGGCGCAAACTCAGGGCGTTTTTGGAGAAAGATCATGGCTGAAAGTTCGCGGCAATTCGGGGTGGGAAGCCTGCTCACGGTTCTGGTCGTCGGCATCGGCGCGGGTTGGCTGCTGTCCAGCCGTCAGGCGTTGCTGGACAGGCGGGCCAGCGACGGGGCCGGCTTTGAGGAAGTGCGCCAGCGGTTCGCTGACGAGTCCATGCGGCGTCTGGATCTCAGTCCCGAGCAACGCCGCGTCTATCTCGACGCCTGGGAGGACGGCCGACGCGATTTCGATTTGGCCCTGGGCCGCATGCGCCCGGAGATCGACGGCGTGCTCAGCCGCATCGATGCTCGCGTGCGGCCGATATTGTCGCCGCGCCAGTTGGCCGTTTATGACCGCATCGAGGCTGAACGCCGCGCCCACATGCCCGAGCGGCCGGCCGGCGGCGACTGATCCCGACTATTCGTTTCGCAGATACGGCAGCGCCCGTCGGGTGAGCATGGCAAAGGCTCCGGCCGAGCCGAAAACCAGGGTCAGGGCGGTGGCCGCCGCCACCACCAAGGCGGCCGGGCCGGCAAAGACCGAAAACGGCAGCTCCATGAAATACGTCGTAAACCCAAACGACACGGCCGTGCCCACGGCCAGGGCCACCAGGCCCGCCAACAGCCCGAGCAGGGCGTTTTCCAGACACAGCACCGTCATGATGTCGCGCCGGGTCGCGCCGCAGACTTTGTAAATCACGGTCTCGTAGGCCCGCCGCCTAAGGCCCGCGGCCAGGGACTGGACAAGGACGAGCAGTCCGGCTCCGAGGGTGGCGGCGGCGGCGGCGCGCACGGCCGAGGACACCTTGTCGGCCACGGCCAGCACTTCGGTCAGGGCGTCGCCGATGCCGACCACCGTGACGTTGGGGAAGCGCTCCGTGACGGCGGTAAAAACCGCCTCGCCCGGGGCCTTGCCGGCGGCCTTGTCGGTGTAGGCCGTGGCCAGCCAGGTGGCCGGCAGCCCGTCCAGGGCGTTTGGCGAGAAGACAAAGACGTAGTTGATGCCCAGAGTCAGCCAGTTGACCCGGCGAAGGCTGGCGATGCGGGCCGTGATCTCCCGGCCGAGCACGTTGACCGTCACCGTGTCGCCGACCCCGACGCCGATGCCCTTGGCCACGGCTTCCTCCACCGAGACCAGCGGCTCGCCCGCATAATCCGGCGGCCACCACGCCCCCTCGATCAGACGCGTGCCCTCGGGCATGGCTGCGGCAAACGACAGCCCCCGGTCGCCCGAAACGGCCCAGCGCACGTCTTCGCTGACCCGCGACTCCTCCGGGGCCTCGCCGTTTACGGCCACCACGCGCCCCCGGATCATGGGCGAGGCGTCCACCCGGGTGACGCCGGCCACGCTTCTGGCCGTTTCCAGAAAGGCCGGCAACTGGTTCGGTTGGACATCGACGAAAAAGTAGTCCGGCGCGGTTTTGGGGATGTCTTCCACAAAAGCCTGGCGGAAATTGGCTTCCACCTGGGTCATGGCGGCCAGGGTGGAGAGCCCGAGGCCGAGCGCGGCCAATACCCGGGCCACCTGGTTGCCGGGCCGGGCCACGGCCCGAAGGGCCAGGGAGAAAAGCCCGGGGCGATGCAGCGGCGCCAGCCGCATGAGCCGTACCGTGGCCGCCGCCAGCAGTCGGAAGATGGCCGCTGCGCCCAGGGCCGCCACGACAAAGCCGAGGCCCAGCCGGCGGTTGGGCGTGGCCAGGACGGCCAGGGCGAAAAGCCCGGCCAGAGCAGCAATGCCCGGCAGGGCGTCGCGCCAGGGCAGGCGGCCGTTGCCGGCCGGGGCGTAGCCCCGAAACAGGAGCAGGGGCGAGACCCGGCCGGCCTGCATGAGATGGGGCAGGGAAAAGGCCAGCACGGCCAGCGCGCCAAAAACGGCGGCCAGGGCCAGGGCTTCGGGGTAGGGGCCGGGCGGCAAGCGCACCGGCAGCGCCCCGGCCGCCAGAGGGGCAACAAGCGGCGGCAGCGACGCGCCGACGGCCAAACCGATGACGATGCCCAGGCAGCCCTGAGCGGCCACGGCGAGCAGATAGGTCCAAACCACCACGCGCCTGGGCGCGCCCAGGCACTTGAGCGCCGCGATGGAGCCTTCGCGCCCCCCCAGATAGCCGGCCACGGCCTGGGACACCCCGATGCCGCCAAGGAGCAGCGAGGCCAGGCCGACCAACCCGGTCACGGCCCCGAGCCGGTCCATGAAACGGGTCAACCCGGGCTGGGCCGAGGCCAGATCGCGCACGCGCCAGCCGGCCTTGGGAGAGGCGTCCTGCAAAGAGGCGACGGCGGCCTTGGCGTCGGCCCCTGGCGGGAGCTTTATCCGGTAGGCGTGGCGGGTGAACATGCCCGGGCCGATAAGGCCCGTTCCTTCCAGGGCCTTTTGGGCCACAAGCAGGCGCGGTCCAAGCGACACCAGGCCGGTTGCGGCGTCGGGTTCGCGCACGATGGTCGCCCGTATCTCCATGGGCACGTCGGCCACCAGGATGACGTCGCCCACCCGCGCGCCCAGGCGGGCAAGCAGTTCCGGAGCGGCCACCGCGCCGGGCAGGCCATTTCGCGTCCCCAGGGCCTCGGAGGCGGTCATGGGTGGCGACAAGTCCAGGGAACCGTACAAAGGGTAGGCCTCGTCCACGGCCTTGAGCGAGGCCAGGGCGCGGCCGGCGTTGTCGTCCCGTCCCCTGGCCATGGTCTGCATGGTGACCACATGGGAGACCGTGCCCAGCGCGGCCAGGGCGCTTCGTTCCTCGGGCGAGGCCGGGCGCAGGGACAAGGCCGCCTCGACGTCGCCGCCAAGCAGCGCGGCCGCGTCCTCGGCCACGCCGGCCAGATAGGCGGCGGACAGGCTTTTGGAGCCGGCCACGGCGGCAACGCCCAAAGCCAGGCAGGCCACGAAGACGCCAAATCCCCGCAGCCCGGCCCGCAGTTCGCGGCGGGCCAGACGCCCGGCCAGCAACAGATCGTGCAAGAAGCCTTTCATGGCGCAATTCCCCCGCGGTATTCCCTACTGGAAACGCAGGCAATGGTCCATGTCCGCAAAAGCGTGAGGTTTGCGTTGCAAGAGGCATCAAAATAGGCCAGAAACAAACAATCCGAGGACGACCGCGCCCGGGGTTCGGTTCCAAGCCAGAAATCAACGAGCGCGGGATACCACCACGTCAAGGGGAGGCCGGCAGTGAAGAACTTGAAGCTTGGCGTCAAAATCAGCATCGGTTTTGGGCTCCTGATCGCCATCGCCTGCACCCTGGGGGGCATGGCTGTTTTCAACATGCGCAGCGTGGAAGGACAGTCCACGCGATTGGTGCAAGAGTACATCCCGGAAGTGGCCATCGCCAACAGCGTCGAGCGGGCTGCCTTGCAGACCATGCTTGAAATGCGCAGTTACGGCTACACCGAGGACAAGAAGCAGTTCGACGCCGGCATGCGCAATTTCGCTGACCTCAAGCGTTCCTTGGCCGAGGCCAAGGCCCATGCCGACAAATACCCCCAGCTGGTGCAGTTGCGTGACAACGTGGCCAAGGCCCAGGCCAAGACCACCGAATACGAAAAGCTCATTGCCGACACTCATGCCCGCATTGAGGCCATAGCCGGAGCGCGCAAGGTTTTGGACGGCTCCGCGGCGGAGATCGTCAAGAACAGCCACGGCTATCTCGAAAGTCAGCAGAAAAAAATCCGCGAGGAGATCGCTTCCGGCGTCGCTGCCGCCGGGCTGTTGGAGCGCTCCGAGAAGATCGACGGCGCCACCGATGCCGTAACCTCCATCACCGCCATTCGGATTGAAAACTACCGCGGCCAGCTCTACCGCGACCCCCGCCATATCGAGGACGCCATCAAAGCCTTTGGCCAGCTTGATCAGTCCATTGACGCCATCCGGTCCAAGACCCGTGACGAGAGCAACGCCCGTCAGCTCACCGCCATCCGCGACGCCTCGCAGAAATACCGCCAGGCCCTCATGGATTATCTCGACAATTTCAAGGCGCTCCAGGATATCGCGGCCAAGAGGCTGGAGTCCGCCAACGCCGTGCAGGATGCGGCCGAGGAAACAGCCAAGGCCGCCATGGACGCCACCACGAAGATCGCGGGCGACGCCGTAGCAAGTTTGGGGACCGCCTCCTCGGTGATGCTCGGCGGGCTGGCCGTGGCCCTGATGCTGGGCGTGGTCATCGCCGTCTTCCTGACCAAGGCCATCACCGGGCCGGTCGTCAAGGGCGTGGAATTCGCCAAGGCCATGGCCGACGGCGATTTCACCCGGCTGCTCGACATTGACCAAAAAGACGAGATAGGCATCCTGGCCGCGTCGCTCAACGAGATGGTAGGCAAGCTGCGCGAGGTCGTGGCCGAGGTGCAGTCGGCTTCGGAAAACGTGGCCTCGGGCTCCGAGGAACTTTCGGCCTCGGCTCAGAGCATGTCCCAGGGCGCCACCGAACAGGCGGCCAGCGTGGAGGAAATCTCCTCGTCCATGGAAGAGATGAGCTCCAACATCAAGCAGAACGCCGAAAACGCCCAGCAAACCCAGTCCATCGCCGTCAAGGCCGCCCAGGACGCCAGGGAAGGCGGCGAAGCCGTGGTCTCGGCCGTGGTGGCCATGAAGAACATCGCCGAGAAGATTTCCATTATTGAGGAGATCGCCCGCCAGACCAACCTGCTGGCCCTTAATGCCGCCATTGAGGCCGCCCGGGCCGGAGAGCACGGCAAGGGCTTCGCCGTGTTCGCGGCCGAGGTGCGCAAGCTCGCCGAGCGTAGCGGTTCCGCCGCCGCCGAAATCTCCGAACTCTCGTCGTCAAGCGTCCAGGTGGCCGAGCGGGCCGGTTCCATGCTCACCAAGATGGTGCCCGACATCCAGCGCACGGCCGATCTTGTCCAGGAGATCGCCGCCGCCAGCCAGGAACAGAATTCCGGGGCCGACCAGATCAACCGGGCCATCCAGCAGCTCGACCAGGTGGTGCAGCAAAACGCCTCGGCCTCCGAGGAAATGGCCTCCACCTCGGAAGAGCTTTCGAGCCAGGCCGAGCAGCTGCAGTCCACCATGGCCTTTTTCCGGGTGGATGGGGCCACGTCCCGACGTACGGCCTATCGTCCGGTCAAGGCCCTGCCGGCGGCCGGTCGGCGTCCGGCGACGGCGCGGCCGTCCGCCGCAGCCGCCAAGCCCGCCAGCGGCGTTGGCATTGATCTCGACGGCCGGGATGACGATTTCGAGCGGTTCTAACCAGCCCACGACGCGCTGCCAGGGGCCGGATGCGGGAACGCGTCCGGCCCTTTTTCTTGATGCCGGAGGCGTTCGAGGACTGGGGAAGATCGGTCCGGACGATGCCGGAGAGCTTATTGCAACAGCAGCGTGGTGATGGCGATGGCGAGACCTGGATTTGGCGTTAACGGCACGGGCTGGGTTCCGTCGGCGCGCATGGAAGCCGGGTTGGCGGTCTGTCCGCCGGCCAGCAGAGGCCAAGGCGTGGAGTTGAAAAAGACAGGCTTGGCGGCAAGGTAGAGGCTGTCCGGCACGGCCGTGACGTCGCAGCCGCCGTTGGCTTTGGCTGCGGGCAAGATGGTGTTGGCGGCGAGCACGACGCCGGTGATGCCCGGCTCCACCAGTAGCGGACCGCCGGACAGGAGCAGGTTGCCCAACACCACTTGACCGTGGGAAGCGTCCATGATTTCGATGCCTTCCTGGCTGACCACGTTGCGCAGGAACACGTTGCCCGGCCCGGCCGGCCCCCAATAATCGGTGACGTCGATTTCCTCGACGAGATTGCCTTCGAAAAGATTGTGGAACGGGTAGTGGCCGTGGACCGAGATGTCGCAGGGCGTCCAGGCGTCGGACTCGCATCGGCGGACGCTTGAGGCGTTGTAGCCAAAGACGTTGCCGTTGGCTCCCTGGCTGACCACCATGGCGTGGCGCAGGGTGTTAAAGACGTTGTTTTCGACCAGGCAGTCGGACACGTGGCGGCCCAGGCTCACGCCGTAGCCGCGCCCGCCGTCGCCGTAGTCGTGGGAGCGCTTGAAGGTGGAGTCGCGCACCTCGATGGCGGCCGAGGATTCGGCGTAGACATGGGCGCTGACGGTGTCGAGACTTTCGACGCGCCGTACCCAACAGTTGAAGGCATACTTGAAGTGGATGGTGTCGCCGCCGCCGCTGCTCGGGTCTTCCCGGCGGATGGCCAGGTCCTCGATGCCGACGTTTTTTCCCATGCGGTAGACCCTGGCCTGGGCGGACAGACTTGTGACGTAGTCGGCGCGAAGGGGCCGGTCCAGGGACACGGCCTTGCCCGACACGGCCGTGACGACCGCGAATTGGCCCACCACGCTTTGGGCCCAGTCCTGGTTCCACTCCGGGTCGGTATACATCTTGGCCGGGTCGTTTTGCTGCTCGATCTCCATCACGTCGCCCACGGCGATGCCCGAGGCGCTGGCCAGGGTCATGCTCGTCGCGCCGAGCGGCGCGTCCTGGGTCAGGCTGGACCAGCTGCGGGAGTTGTAGGTGGTGAAATCAATAAGCGGATCGGCGCTTCCCCCCATGTTAAAGACCAGGAAGGAGGCCTTGGCGCCGGCTCCGCGAAGGACCACGCCGCTTGCCGGCGTCAACGTACGGGTGAGGCGGTAGGTCCCGGCCGGAATGGCGACCACGCCCGGCTTGGCCACGGCGGCCACGGCGCTCTCGAAGGCGGCGCTGTCGTCGTGCTGGCCGTCGCCCACGGCGCCGTAGTCGCGCACGGAAACGGTCTGCATCGGCGTCGGCGGCGGGCTGCGCAGGCCGGCCTTGTCCCAGGCGGCGTAGGGATCGGCATAGGCTATGGCATTCTCGACGGCGGCGTGAGGGGTGGTCGTCCAAGCCCCCAGGACGAGCAGGCACAGGGCAAGAACGCGGCGCAATGGCGACAGGATCGGATACGGCATGGGACATCCTGTTGGGGTTTACCAAGACTGTGCAGATGTCGTGCCTCTGTGGAAAAAGTCAACACCTTGGTTGCAATGTCCTGGTATTGCTCGTCTCCATGCGAGTTATTCTGTGGAAAAAAGTGCATTATCGTCCACGAAAAGTGGAAAAACCTGTGAAGGAATCCAAGAAAAGGGGAGCGGGGGCGTGGCTGGGATGCCCTGGTTCCAGTGACCGGGAGAGAAGGGCGGCGGCAAGGCGGCGCGTTGCGTCCCTTGCACAATACAAGCGTATTTTCTTAGAAAATTTAAGGTTTTGCTTGTTGTCTACGAAAGGCCAGAGGCGTTTCTCGTGGACGCGGCATGAGGGCGGCAGGCCGTGAAAACGCCCTTGGGTTGGGCCGGCGGTTATTCGCCGCCGCCGCGCAGGGCCTCGATGGGATCAAGACCGGCCGCCTTGCGAGCCGGGCGCAGGCCGAAGGCCAGAGCGATGGCCAGGGCGGCGGCCAGGGACAGGACAAAGATCTTGGGCGACAGGCGCAGCTCCAACATCCCCAGGCGCGACAGGGATTCGCCCAGGCCCACCCCGAGCCCCACGCCGAGGATGGCCCCGGCCAGGGTCAGGTAGACGGCCTCGGCCAGAAATTGGATGAGGATGGCCCCGGAAGTTGCCCCCACGGCCTTGCGCAGTCCGATCTCCACGCGCCGTTCACTGACGCCCAGAAACATGAGGTTGGCCAGCACGAACCCCCCGACCAGGATGGCCACCCCGGCCGTGACCCCGAGAAAGGCCACCAGCCCGCCGGTAAACGCCGTCAGAAACTTGAGAATCTCGCTGGCCGACATGATGGTGAAATCATCGGGCACGGTGGGGCCAAGCTTGTGCTCGTGGCGCAGCAGGGCGCGCAGGTTTTCCATATGGGTTTCGATGAGGTCCGGGTCGTGGAAGCGCACCCGCAGGCC
>JAEZEM010000396.1 GCA_023417745.1 Pseudomonadota bacterium | reverse complement strand
AAGTGGCCCTGGGCCTCAAGTACTGGTACTAGATCGTCTCTGGCTCGCATGAGCTGAAGGCCGGCCGGGACCCCTCCCGGCCGGCCCTTTCGTTTCAGGCCGCCATGCGCTATGCTGTGGCAAACAGCACGCTTGGGGTTCCCGCATGAAACGCCTGCTCGCCGCCCTCCTGCTTGTCCTGGCCGCCAGTCTCCCGGCCTGGGCCGGTTCCATCACCGTGTTCGCCGCCGCCAGCCTCACCAACGCCTTGGCCGACTGCAAAACAGGCTTCGAGGCCGCCCATCCCGGCGACACGGTCGCCCTGGAGTTCGCCGCCTCGGGCGCGCTCCTCGAACGCATGGCCACGGGCGCAGCCTGCGACGTGTTCGTCAGCGCCGACCCCGACACCATGGCCCTGGCCGTGGACCGTCGCCGGGTCGATGCCGCGACGCGACGGGTGATGGCCTTAAACGAGCTGGTGCTGGCCGTGCCGGCCGGCAATCCGGCCAAGGTGGACAATCTCGACAGCCTCTCTCGCGGCGGCGTGCGCCGCGTCGGCGTCGGCAACCCCGAATCCGTCCCGGCCGGACGCTATGCCAAGCGGGCCTTGCAGCAAAAAGCCCTGTGGTTCGCCCTGACCTCCAAGCTGGTCTACTACCCTTCCGTGCGCCATGTCCTGGCGGCCCTGGCCAAGGACGAGATCGACGCCGGCTTTGTCTACGCCACCGATGCCGTCTCCGCCGGCCAGGCCGTGGCCGTGGCCGCGACCATCCCCCTGCCCTCGCCCGTCACCTACGTGGCCGCCGTGGCCGCCAAGGCGGCCGATCCGAAACTGGCCGCCGCCTTCATCGGCTACCTCGTCTCGCCCGAAGGGCAGGCGACGCTAGGACGTTACGGCTTCGCGCCGCCGCCCCAACAATAAACGTCGTGTCCCTTTCCTTTCCTCGGCGCTTTGGCTACATTGCCGCAGCGTATCGACCGTCTCGTCCGGAGTGCCGCATGCCCTTTTTTCCGCGCCTTGCCGCGATCCTGCTCGTCGTCTCTCTCGCCGCTTGTTCCCCGGCCGGCCGCAACGCCACGAAACAAGCCGAAAAACCCGCCAACAGCGGGACGCCCATCAACCAGCCGGCCAAGAAACCGGCCCCAGCCAGCGCAGCGAGCGCCCAGGCGGCCAAACCCGCGACGACTCCCGCCTCGCCCGGCGCGCAACCGCCCAAACCGGCCCCAGCCACGCCCGGCGCGCCACAAGCGCCTGCCGCGCCGACGCAACCCGCCGCACCCGCGCCGGCAGCCCTGGACATCGTGGCCCCCGGCGTGCCGACCGGCTTTGGCGGCCTCACTTGGGGCGCCCACGCCGCCTCTCAGCCGGGCATGGCCCAGTACGAAACCTCGTCCGAAACCGGCGCCGCCACCTACCTCTGGCCCCAAGGCCCCAAGGACATCCTCGGCGCGCCCATTCGCGACGCCTATTACGAATTCTTCAAGGACCAGTTCTATCATGTCTGGATCAATTTCGACGGCCAGGCCGCTTACGAAAAAGCCCTGGCCGGCCTGACCCGGGCCTACGGCCCGCCGACTCAGGAAAACCGCGACAAGTTCTACCACGCCTGGCAGCTGGGCGAGGTCAACATCTACTGCGCCTACCACCGCGACCTCAACGAAGGCGACGTCAGCTTCTTCTATCAGCCCCTCTACGAACGCATGGTCGCCGCCCGCAAAGCCGTCGGGGCCAAGGCCCCGGCCAGGAGCGTCAAGAAATGACTTCCCGCCAAGCCTACGACGCCCTTATAGCCCACAGCCGGGCCTCGGCCGACATCATCGCCGCTCTGAGCCTGCTTGGCTGGGACCAGCAGGTCATGCTGCCGGCCCAAGCCCATGCCGGCCGGGCCAACCAGATCGGGGCCCTGACCGCCATCCTCCACCGCCGGGCCTGCGATCCGGTGGTAGGCCAGTGGCTGGCCGCCTGCGAAGGCTCGGACCTGACCGCCGACCCGGCCGCCCCCGAAGCGGCCAACATCCGGGAGCTGCGCCGCGACTACGACCAGGCCGTCAAAATCCCCGAAGCTCTGGCCGTGGCTCTGGCCCAGGCCGCCAGCACCGGCCAGCGGGCCTGGGAACTGGCACGCCAGGAAAACGATTTCAAGGCGTTTGCCCCCCATCTCCAAACGCTTCTCGACCTGTCCCGGGAAAAGGCCCAAGCCCTGGGCTACCAGACCGAAGCCTACGACGCCCTGCTCGACCTCTACGAGCCCGGCGAGAAAGCTGCCGCCATCGCCCCGGTCCTGGCCGAACTGCGCGACGCCGCCGTCGATATTCTCGGCCGCATCAAGGACGCCCCGGCTCCGGCCGGCCTGCCGGACGGCCCCTATGCCACGGCCGCCCAGGAAAAGCTCCTGCGCCAGGTGACGGCGCTTATCGGCCTGTCGCCGACCGCTTCCCGCTTGGACGTCTCGGCCCATCCCTTTTCGACGCTGATCGGCCCCGGCGACGCCCGCATCACCACCCGCTTCGACCCGGCCGATTTCACCAAAGCCTTTTTCGGGGCCGTTCACGAAACCGGCCACGCCCTTTACAGCCTGGGGCATGTCGGCAACGGCCACTACGGCGCGCCCATGGGCGAACCGGCCTCCTACGCCGTCCACGAATCCCAGTCCCGGCTATGGGAAAATCAGGTGGCCCGCAGCCTGCCCTTCTGGCAGCATGTCACGCCCATGGCCGCCGCCTGCTTCCCGCAGCTGGCGGACACCTCCCCCGAGGCCATGGTCAAGGCCGTGGGCGCAGTGCAGCCCGGACTCATCCGGGTGGACGCCGACGAGACCACTTACAATCTCCACATCATCCTGCGCTTCGAACTCGAACTGGCGCTTCTACGCGGCGATCTGGCCGTGGCCGACCTGCCCGGGGCCTGGAACGAAAAATCCCAGGCCATCCTGGGTCTCACCCCGCCGACCAACGCCCTGGGCTGCCTCCAGGACGTCCACTGGTCCACCGGCGCGTTCGGCTATTTCCCCACCTACAGCCTGGGCAACATCTACGCCGCCTGCCTATTCGAAGCCGCTGGCCGGGCCATCCCGGACCTGCCCGAACGCATGGCCGCCGGCGACTTCGCGCCGCTGCGCCAATGGCTGAACACCAACATCCATGCCAAGGGCCGCCAACTGCCTCCCCGGGCGCTCATCGCCGCCGCCACCGGCCAGGAACCCACCGCCGCCCCCCTGGTGCGTCACCTGCGGGCCAAGGCTGCGGCGATTTACGGGGTATAAAGAGAGGAAGAGTGCCTCCGGCGGCTGGGGGCCTGAGGACCCCAGACCCCCCAAACGGGAAAAAGGGAAAGGGGGTTCGGCCCAGGTCGCCGCATTGGTCGGTTGGGAAGCAAAACAAGCTGTTACTTTCGCAAGACAGCAACCAGCGCTTCCCCGGCGGTCAGCGGAATCATCCTTGCGGACCTCGTGCCAAGCCATCAGGGTTGCCGGCCTGCCCGCCGACGGTCCCAAGGCATGAAACGCGACAAGTTTGCCGCTTTTAAGCGCGGAAAATCCAAGACCCGGCCGGTTCGGCCATGAAAAAAGCGCGGCAAAAAGGCCGCGCTTTTTTTGCGCCTGTTCGTTGGCGTCACGGATAGCGGGCAGCCGGCTGGCGCTGCCCGCGCTGCGGCCGACTACCCGGCCAGGACACCGGCCACAGCGTTATAACTGGCCGGCGTCACCAGTCCCGGCGTCATCAGGTAGATCGGCGCGGTGGCGGCGGTGACGGCAGTCTGGTTGGCGGCGCCCTGGTTGAGCGCCGACAGATAGGTCGTCTGGCTGGCCGGATTGGTCAGCACGGCGAGATAGGCCGCCTGCCATTCCTGGGGCGTGGCCAGGCTGACGCCGTAGGCCGAGGCGTAATCGTACTCCAGGCTCCAGGCCGGTTTGGTCGCGCCGACATTGAGCGTGTAGGTCGTCTCGTCTTGCAGGGCAAAGGTCTGGGCGTCGTAGCTGTAGATTTGATAGCCGGGGTTGCCGCCGAGAAAAAGCGAAATGCCCGGAGCGGTGCGGACCAGCTCCGAGGCCGAGCCGTCTGCGGCGGTCAGCAGCCGGAAGTCGTCGGAGTGGGTGTGGCCGGCAAACGTGGCCGCGATGGTGGAAGAATAGGCCAGCTCCAGGGAAACGAAAGCGTTGTTGAATGTGTCGTCCATGCTGCCCTGGTAGCTGATCTGGCCGGTCTGGGCATAGGTCGAAGCCACGCCGCCGGCTTCGGCTCCGGGCGGGACATGCCCCAGCACCCAGACTTTCTGGAAATCCCGGGCCGAATCGGCCAATTCCGAGGCGAACCAGGACATTTCCATGGCCCCGGCCGTTGGGTCGTCGTACTGGCTGATCCACAGGTTGCTGTTGAGCACGATGTATTTGAGCCCCGTGGGGCCGTCGGGTTCCAGGGCGTAGTACCCGGCCTGGGAGTAGCCGGCGGTGAAGGCCGCCCGGTCCGCGTCGTCATTGAAAAACGCCTGGGC
>JAEZEM010000331.1 GCA_023417745.1 Pseudomonadota bacterium | reverse complement strand
GGGGCCGGATGGACAGGGGGCGGGCCTGCAGGAGCAACAGCTCGCCCTGGCCGGTGATGGCCCATTCCACGTCCAGGGGGCGCTTGAAAAACCGCTCCAGGTTCATGGCCGTGCGGGCCAGCCGGGCGAGCTGTTCGTCGCTCAGGCAGGACACGTCGCGGGCTGTCGCCGCCACCTCCAGGGTGCGGGTTCCGCCGTGGGGGGCCAGACCCAACTGGGTGCTTTTGATGGAAATGTCGGCGGACAACAGCTTGTGCGGCGGTTCCCGGCAAAGCAGAAAAGTGTCGGTTTCGGCCGTGCCGTCCACGATGGGCTTGCCCAGTCCCCAGGCGGCGCTGACCACCATGGCCTGATCCTGTTCGCCAAGGGGCGCGTAGGTGTACAAGCCGCCGCTGACGGCGGCCGCCACCATGGGCATGACGCCCACGGCCATGGCCGGTTCCTCGGCGCACTGGTCATGGTGCAGCCGGTAGCGCAGGGCCTGCTCGCAAAAAAGGCTGGCCAACACCTGGCGGTAGGCGGCCAGGATGTCGTCGGCGGCCACGCCGAGCACGCTTTCGTACATGCCGGCGAAGCTTGATTCGCCGTCCTCGCCCCAGGCGCTGGAGCGCACGGCCAGCAGCTTCCGGTCGTTGCCGGAAAGTTGCCGGGCCGCCTGCTCAACGGCCCGGACAAGTCCCTTGGGCAGCGGCATGGCCAGGATGGCCTGGCGCAGCCGCCTAGCCTCTTCGGCCAGATTTTGCCCGCCGTCGGCGCACAACCGGCGGGTGGTCTCGGCGGCCAGCCGGCGCAGCCCGGCCTGCTCCATGGCCTCGAAATAGGCCCCGGCCGTGATCACGAAGCCTTCCGGGACGGCGAAGCCCAGGATGTTGCGGATGTCGCCGAGGCTGGCCATCTTGTTGCCGCCTTCGTCGGCCAGGTCATGGGTCAGCTCGGCCAGGGGCAGGATGTGATCGGCGCGCGACAGCGTGCGGCGACCGGCCAACTCTTCCGCGATCCGGTGCTGGATGCCCTCGAAGGCGTTAAACAGGGCCACGTTCTTGCGCTGGCACAGAAAGCTCAGGTCGGAAACGAGCTTGAAGACCTGGTCGCCGAGCTTTTCGCAGGACGACAGGATGTACTGCCGGTCATAGATGTAGTCCCCCCCGAGCTTGTCGCCCATGTCGGCGATGAGCTCCAGGATGGCGTTGTTGCGCTCCAGGATGCTTTTGAATTTCTTGAAAAGCACCGAGAAAGGCACCGGCGGCTTTCCGCGCCGCCAGTTGCGGGGATTGATCCAGACCGGCAGTCGCATAGGCTTTTAATGCGCTCCCTTGCTCTGGAAGACCAATCCGATGGCCAATCCGCCCAGTATGGCGATGGCCGAGGCCAGCACGCCGTACCAGGCCGCATGGTTGAAGGCGAGATCGGCCAGGAAGGCGGGCGCGCCGGTGAGGCGGGCTTCCACCGTCTGGGAGGCCTGGGCCACGACGGCGCCGTCTTTGACGGCGTAGACCTCGACGGCGTAGCTGCCGGGCGAAAGCCGCGACGGGATGGGCAGGCGCAGGCTGAAGGCCTGCCTGCCGTCCTGGATCTGGCCGAGCGTCACGCCGCCGGCGGTTTCCCGGTACAGGCCCTCATGGCCCTTGAGCCGCAGGAATTCCGGCAGCAGCAAGGAGCGGTCGGCGTCCGACGGTTCAATGCTGATCTTGTCGGCCAGTCCGGCCAGGCCAAGGTCGGCCCCGGCCGCGCCGAGGGTTTGCAAGGGAGCCGAGGCGTCGATGAGGCAGACGTTCGGCACGCCGGAAAAGTGCAGGGTGTTCATGTTCATCCAAAGCAGGCCAAAGACCTTGCCTTTTTGTTTGAGGGCAAGGTTTTGCGGCGCGCCGACGACGCGGGCCACGACTTGACTTCCCTCGGGAACCCGGCCGTCGATGGCCAAGGACGTGCCGTTGTAGGTGGAGCCGATGTCGATGGCCCCCGGCGCGACCGAGAACTCCAGGCCCGAAGCCCGGACGCCGGCCGGCGCGGCCACGAGAAGCAGGAAAACGAGGATGGCGCGTTTCATGGCTAGTGACCTCCCACATAGGCCAGAAGGACATCGGGCCTGGCGATCAGTTCGTAGAGGATCTTGAACATCACCACCAAGACCAGGGTGGCCAGCAGGGTCTTGAGCTGGTCGCCGTGCAGTTTCTTGCCGACCTTGGCTCCGACCTGGGCTCCCAGCGACGAGCCCACGAGCAGGATCAGGGCCAGGACGAAGTCCACGGTGTGGTTGGAGATGGACTGCATGACGGTGACGTTGATGCAGGTAAAAAGGATCTGGAACAGGCTTGTTCCCACCACCACGTGCATGGGCATGCGCAGCAGGTAGACCATGACCGGCACCATGATGAAGCCGCCGCCCACGCCCATGATGGCCGAGAGCACGCCCACCATGACGCCGAGCAGCAGCGGCAAAAGCGGCGACATGCGCACGCCCGAACGCTTGAAGTCCATCTGCCAGGGCAGGCTGGCCGCCAGCCGGCCAAAGGCGCTGGATTTGACGTGCTTTTCCGGGACGTCCTTGGCCGGAGCCTTGGCCTTGCGCATGGACTGCAGACTTTCCACGAACATGTAGCCGCCGACCAGGCCGAGCATCAGGACGTAGGTGATGTTGATGAGGAAGTCGGCGTTGCCCATCGCCCGCAGCATCTTGATGACCTCGACGCCTCCCGTGCCGCCAAGGACGCCGCCGATAAGCAGCAGCAACCCCATCTTGACGTCCACGTTGCCCAGACGCAGGTGGGCCAGCGTTCCCGAGGTCGAGGCCCCGACGATCTGGTTGGAATCGGTGGCGGCGGCCACGGTGGGCGGAATGCCCATCATGATGAGCAGCGGCGTCATGAGGAAGCCGCCGCCCACGCCGAAGATGCCCGAGAGCAGGCCCACCGCCCCGCCCAGGCCGAAGACGGCCGCGATGTTCACACTGTTGCCCGCGATGGGCAGATAGAGTTCCATGGGTATGGTCATAGCCCGTCCTTTTTGGGTTCGAGACGCCTCTTGGGCGAAACCAGCTCCACCCGGCAGTCCACGCCGGCGAGAATCCGGCCCAGGTTTTCGGTTTCGCGTTCCCCGCCCTGTTCGTCCCAGCCGGTGGCGGCCGCCACCAGCAGGGTCGTTTGCAGCTGCCCGGCCGCGCTGACCAGTTCTTGGCCAAAACGCCCCTCGGTCACGAACAGCTCCACATTGGCCCCTGTCGTCGCGGCGGCGGCAATCTCGGACTCGACCCGTCGCAGGATGGCCTGGCCCGCTTCCCGCCCCTGGCCCGCGCTGGGGGGGAACACGACCAGGACGCACACCCGGGCCTGGATGCGCGGCCCCAGGCACAGCGCCCGGTCCAGGGCCTCCCAGAAGGGGTGAGAGGCATCGATGCCGACGAGGATTCGTTCCATGAATTTGCTTTCCGCCGTTGTCGCCAAAGCAAACCCGGGGCCAATGATAAAAAATTCACATAACCGGCTGGTTAGGCTTTTTCCTGGCCTGGCAGGCAGGGCAGGGCGACGTGCCGCGTCTCAATTTGAAACGGCTGCGGGGGAAATGCTTGTAGCAAAATGGAACATGCCCTAGAGTGCGGACAGGATAGCCAGGAGGATGCCAGGATGCGCGCCGCCCACCGCTTCAGCGTTTTTTTCAATTCCATCAAGGGCAAGATTTTCACCTTGTTCCTGGTGGCCTTCCTGGCCGCCTGCGGGCTGACCCTGCTCAATGTCTGGACGCTTTCCGCCGTGCGGGAGCGGCTGCGCCTCTCGGAACGCTATGACGACCTGTCGAGCGCCATCCTGGAGGCGCGGCGTTACGAGAAAAACCTGCTGATCTACGGCGGGACGCAGAGCCTGCGCGAAGGGATGCTCTACCTAGAACAGGCCCAGGCGGCCTTTACGGACTTGGCCGAGGACATCGTCCGCGTGTCGGGCCCCAAGGGACTGGAAGATTTCCGGCAGACCCTTGGCCAATACCGGCGGGAGTTCGCCGCCCTGGACGCCGCCCAGGAGGCCGACAAGGGTCTGGCCAGAACCACGGGCAAGCGGCTGGTGGACATGGCCGAGGAGCTTATCGCCACCAAACGGGCGCGCATCCACAAGACCATCTTCGAGGTGTCGCTTTTGCCCGTGGCCTATCTGGGCATTTTTCTGGTCTTCATGGCCATTTTGATCCGCGTCATCGCCGTCAGCCTGCTTAAGCCCCTGGCCATGATCGGGACCATCACGGCCCGGGTGGCCAAGGGCGACTTCAGCCCGGTGGACGGCGGCGGGCATCACATCGTGGAGGTGGCCGGCCTGCTTGACGCCCTCAACCGCATGGCCCTGGAGCTGACCGCCAACCAGGAAGATCTGCTCCAGGCCCGCAAGATCGCCGCCCTGGGCACGCTCACGGCCGGCATCGCCCACGAAATCAACAATCCCATCAACAACATCGCGCTTTCAGCCGAGAGCCTGCTGGAGGTCCATGGCGACGCCCTGGACGACGACGCCCGGGAGATTGCCGGCGACATCCTGGCCCAGGCCGACCGGGCCGGGGAGATCGTGCGCAATCTGCTCGATTTTTCCCGCACCGAGAAAGCCCAGTTCAGTCCGCTGGCCCCGGACGTCGTCATGAAAAGCTCGGTGGCCCTGCTCAAGAACCAGCTGCTGATTTCCGGGCTGACCATTCGCCTGGACGTGCCGCCGGACCTGGATCGGGTGGCCGGCAACCTGCGCCATCTCCAGCAGGTCTTCCTCAATTTGCTGCAAAACGCCGCCCAGGCCACCCCGCCCGGCGGCACGATAGACGTGGCCGGCCGCGACGCCAGCGACTTCGTGTGCCTGTCCGTGCGCGACACCGGCCAGGGCATCGACCCGGAAAACCTGCCCCACATTTTCGAACCGTTTTTTACCACCAAGGACGTGGGCCAGGGCACCGGCCTGGGGCTGGCCGTGACCTACGCCATCATCAAGCGCCACGGCGGGCGCATTGACGTGGAGAGCGAGCCGGGACAGGGAACCGCCTTTTTCGTCTACCTGCCCAAGGCCGGCCGGACCCTGGCTGGAACCGGCGAGGCCGGCCAGGACGCCTAGGGTCGCGCCTCTTAAAAAATACTCTCGTATTTTTAAAAAAACTTATGGTTTTAATATGTTGTCTACGAAATGCCTTAGGCGCTTTTCGTGGACGCGACACGCGCGTCGCGCTGCGGCGGGGAACAGCGGGCGAAGCGCCGGCAACGATTTGCCCTGCGGCGTTTTGCAGGCCATCGGGTTTTCAAGGGACGCGACGCGAAGTCGTTGCCGGGCACGAGCCAAACACCGCCAGCGGCGGCCGGAGGCGCATGGCCCCGGCCCCTTGGCCGGGAAAGAAGGGGAGCCATGGAGATTTCAGGACGCCACGCGCGACTGGCCGTGGTCGACGACGAAGCCACGGTCCGCAAACGCCTGACCGAGGCCTTTGCTCGGGGCGGCTATGCGGTGGAAGCGTTTGCCGAGGCCGAATCCTTTCTGGAGCGCGCGGCCCAGGCGCCCTTTGACGCCGTGCTGCTGGACGTCCGCCTGCCGGGCCTCGACGGCCTGGAGGCGCTAAAGCGCCTCAAGAAACAGGGAGCGGACACCGAGGTGATCCTGGTTACCGGCCACGGCGGCCTGGAGACGGCCATCGAGGCCATCAAGGCCGGGGCCTACCATTTCGTGACCAAACCAGCCAAACTGGCGGAAATCCGCAACTTGGTGAAAGGGGCCTGCGACAAGGTGACGATTGGCCGCGAGAACCGGCGGCTGCGCCAGGCCTTGCGGGAAGAGACCGGACTTGAATCCATGATCGGGGCCAGTTCGGCCATGCGGGAGGTTTTCGAACTCACCCGCAAGATCGCGCCGATTGGCTGCAACGTGCTGGTGCAGGGCGCCAGCGGCACGGGCAAGGCCCTGGTGGCCCGGGCCATCCACCGCCTGTCGCCGCGCCGGGATCAGGCTTTCGTGGCCTTTAATTGCGGCGGATTCACCGAGGAGCTCATTTCCAGCGAACTGTTCGGCTACGAGAAAGGGGCCTTCACCGGGGCCGCCGCCACCCGGCTGGGGCTTTTGGAGTCCGCCGCCGGCGGCACGGTCTTTCTGGATGAAATCGGCGAGATGCCGCCGGCCATGCAGGTCCGGCTCCTGCACGTCATCCAGGAACGCCAGATCCTGCGGGTGGGCGGCACCCGGCCCATCGACCTGGACATTCGGATCATCGCGGCCACCAATCGCGACCTCAAACAGGAAGTGGCCAAGGGCCTGTTCCGGGAAGACCTCTACTACCGCCTCAACGTGGTCGGCATCCAGCTGCCGCGCCTGGCCGAGCGCCAGGAGGACATCCCGCTGCTGGCCCGCCACTTCCTGGACAAGTACAGCCTGCTCTTTCACAAGGCCGTGCGCGAGATCGGTCCCCGGGCCATGCAGATTCTCATGGGCTACGGCTTTCCGGGCAACGTGCGCGAACTGGAAAACATCGTGGAGCGGGCCGTGGCCCTGTGCGACGCCGAGACCATGTCCATGGCCGACCTGCCCCGTGACCTCCAGCAGATGGATTTCGCCTCGGTGGAGGGAGAACGGTTGGAGAGCCTGGAGGAGATGGAGCGCCGCCATATCGCCCGGGTGCTGGAGCGCACCGGCCGCAACAAGGGGCTGGCTGCCCAGATCCTGGCCATCCCGCGCACCACGCTGTGGCGCAAGCTGAAGCAGTTCAAGCTCGACTGACCATGCCTCGTTCCAGAATGAAACGCCTTCTGGCGACCGGGGCCGGGTTCGGCCCCGCCGCGTCCCGGCGATCCGGCATTTTTCAAAGCATCTCGGCAGATAGCGGCATGACCAGGCAGGCGTCGTCCGGCGGCGGCGCTGGCACGCATCTTGTTGTCCATGCCTATGCGCAATCTTCCCTTTTCCCTCGACAGTCACGTTGAAGGCGATCCTCTCGCCGGCCTGCCCCCGTGGTTCACCCAGCGGGAGGTCATTCCCCTGGACGACAATCTGGCTCTGGTCGTCTGCCATGAGGCCATGCGGGCCGTGGCGGCCTTGTGCCGGTCCGTGGCCGAGCGGGCCGCGCCGGTGCTGTTGACCGGCGAAACCGGGGTGGGCAAGAGCCTGCTTGCCCGCTTCATCCACGCCAGCCGCGATCCCTACGCGCCGTTCGTCTCCCGCATGACGGCGGGGCTGGAGGCGGGCATGCTGGAGCAATGGATCTTCGGCGGACCGGGCCGTTCGCGGGCTGGCACGGCCATGGTCGACGAGGCGCGCGGAGGCATGCTGGTTCTGGAGGAGATGGGCGATCTGCCCGTGCGGATGCAACAACGCCTGCTCGACTGCTGGGGAGTCCAGGGCTGCGGCGAAGGCCAGGCCGGCCCGGCGCAATGGGTCTGCACCACCAACCTGGCTCCACGGGCGCTTGCTTCGCCCAAGCGCATGATTCCGGAGTTTCTGGAAAGGCTTGAGCGCATCCACATCCCGCCGCTGCGGGACCGCAAGCAGGACATTCCGGCGCTGGCGGCCTATTTCTCGTGGCTGGCGACGGCCCAGGAGCCCACGCGCGAGAGCCTGGACAGCTTGGCGAGTCGCCTCTCGCGCCACGCCTTTCCGGGCAACGTGCGGGAGCTGGAATCCTTGGTGCGCTTAAGCGCCCGGCCGGGCCGGCCGGGCGCCCGACGTCGCGCGCGGCCCGGGCTTTTGACGCGACCGATCACGCCTTCGGTCCAGGCGGACGCGTCGACTTAGGCCTTGGGCGTGGCGACGCCGCCGGCTTCGGCGAGTTCCGTGAGCGCGATGTCGAGCATGGCCGGCAGCCGGTCGGCGACCACGTCGGTAAGTTCGATGCTCATGTTCTTGAAATCGAAGGGTTCCATGCCGATGACCACGGTGTCGGGGCGTTTGCCGACGAGTTCGCAGTAGATGAGGGTGTCGACGAGATCGGACTGGTGCATGGAGTCCTTGAAGGCCAGGGACTTGCGCAGATCGTCGCCGGTGAACCGGTAGATGGTGCCGGGCTGGTCGCCGCCGAGCACGGCGTCGAGGACAATGCAGTAATCGCTGTCCATGAGCGGCTGCATGAGCCGCATGCCAAGGTTGCCGCCGTCCATGAGGGTGACGTTGTCGGAGAAATCGTAGCTTTCGAGGAGGCGTTCCACGGCGCGCACGCCGACGCCTTCGTCGGCGTAGAGGATGTTGCCGACGCCGAGGATGAGGATTTTGCGGCAGGGGTCGGACATGGGTGCTCCTTGAAAAAGGGAGAACCCGGCCGGGGCCGGGTTCTCCAAGGATAGGCTTGGGGTTGCGGGTTAGACAACCTTGAACTTGAGGATTTCGTTGGTCTCGGGCTCGATGACGTGCACGCCGCAGGCGATGCAGGGATCGAAGGCGTGGACCGTGCGCAGGATTTCAACGGGACGCTTGGGATCGGCGATGGGGGTGCCGATCAGCGCTTCCTCGACCGGGCTCTTGTCGCCCGCGGCGCCGCGGGGTCCGAGGTTCCAGGTGGAGGGCACGACGAGCTGGAAGTTGTCGATCTTCTTGCCCTTGATGCGAATCCAGTGGGAGAGCGCGCCGCGCGGAGCGTCGACGAGGCCCACGCCCTTGGATTCCTGGGGCATTTCCCACTTGGCGCACAAGGTGTTGTCCTTGGCGGAGCTGTCGGCGAATTCCTTGATCCAGGTTTCCATCTTGGCGGCGACGATGGCGGTCTCAATGCCGCGGGCGGCGGTGCGGCCCAGCGTCGAGTGCAGGGCCGTGGCCGGGACGGAGAGCTTGCCGAGGACCATGTCCACGGTCTTTTTGAACTCGGGCTGACCCTTGGCGTAGGCGATGAAGGTGCGGGCCAGGGGACCGACCTCCATGGCCTTGCCCTTGTAGCGGGGGGCCTTCATCCAGGAGTAGTGGTCCTTGTCGTCGAGCTTGGTGTACTTGGGATCGGTGACGCCGTCATAGGGGTGCTTGCCGTCGCCGCCGGGGGCGTACCAGGAGTACTTGACGTCCTCGTAGATGGCGCCGAGGTCCACCTTGTCCACCTTGCCGAGGTCGCGGCCCATGATGACGCCGGACGGGAAGTAGGAGGTCTCAAGGTGCTTTTCGGGGGAGCTCTCGTCGGTGGCGAACTCGCCGAAGCCCAGGTAGTTGCTGGTGCCGCCGATGCCGCCCCAATCCTTGTAGAAGCCGGCCACGGCCAGCAGGTCG
>JAEZEM010000216.1 GCA_023417745.1 Pseudomonadota bacterium | reverse complement strand
CGTCGACGATGGCGAAATTGAGCGGCCGCTGCACGAGCTGTTCCTGGTAGAACTTCATGTTGTCGCGCAGGTAGTCGAAGCCGAACTCGTTGTTGGTGCCGTAGGTGATGTCCGCGCCGTAGGCGGCCTGGCGCTCCTGGTCGTCGAGACCGTGGATAATGACGCCAACGGTGAGGCCGAGGAACCCGTAGAGCTTGCCCATCCAGGCGGCGTCACGGCGGGCCAGGTAGTCGTTGACCGTGATGAGGTGCACGCCCTTGCCGGACAGGGCGTTTAGGACCACGGGCAGGGTGGCGACCAGGGTTTTGCCTTCACCGGTCTTCATCTCGGCGATCTTGCCCTGGTGCAGGGTGATGCCGCCGATGAGCTGGACGTCGTAGTGGCGCATGCCAAGGGAGCGCACCGAGGCTTCGCGCACGATGGCGAAGGTTTCGGGCAGCACGTCGTCGAGGGGGCGGCCGTCGGCCACCTCCTGGCGCAGCTCGGCCACCCGGGCGCGCATGGCGTCGTCGGACAGGGCCTGGATTTGCGGCTCGAAGGCGTTGATGGCCTCGATCAGCGGGCGCAGGCCTTTGAGGTAGCGCTCGTTGCGCGACCCGAAGACCTTGTGGGCAATGGCTTTGAGCATGACAGGGACTCCTTTATGGATGCGGGGCGATGGGAAAAAGGCCCCGAAAAATAGTCAAAATGGCCGGTTAGCCGATGGTTTCCAGCCAGTGGCCCACGCCCACCCCGTCCGGGGCGGCGGCGCGCAGCTGGGTGACGCAGCCCGAGCAGCCGGTGACGATCTGCTCGCCGGGCTTGGGGGCGTAGACGGCCAGGGCGTCACGCGCCACGGCCTCGGACAGGTCGGGATGGGTGAGCTTGGTCAGCCCGCCGAAACCGCAGCACGGGGTTTCGTTTTCCCGGAAAACGAGGCGCTGGCCCATGATGCGGCGCAGCAGCGATAAATCCTGGTTGCCGCCGGCCCCGTGGCAAGGGCGGTGGTAGCGCACGGCCGGGGGCGCGGCCTGGCCGATCTCAAACGTGGTGTCGCCCAAGAGCTCGGCCAGGGAGACGAGATTTTCCCGCCACGGCCCGAGTTCGTCCATGGCCAGCCCGAGATCCTTGCGGGCGTAGGCCCGCAGCCCGCAACGGCAGGTGGCGCAGAAAACCACCATGAGCGGCCGGCCGGCCCTGCGCCAGGCCTCGATATTTTGCTGTTGCATGGCGGCCTGGGCCTGGGGCGCGCCGGCGTGGCCCAGGGTGCAGCCGCAGCAGGTGAATCCCGGATCGGGCAGGACCTCGACGCCAAGGCCCTCCAGGAGCCGGGCGGCCTCGGTCTTCCAGCGCGGGTTGGCGTGCTCGGCCACGCAGCCGGCGAAGATGACGGCTTTTTGGCCGGTATGACGGGTGTCGAAAGTCTTGGGGAACAGCCAGGGGGCCGGGGCCTTGCCCGCGCCAAGGGCGGCCAGGGCGTCCCGGGCCCGGGACACGGCCGCGATGGGGATGTTGCCGGGCAGCAGTTTGCCCAGCGTCATGGCGAGGGGCCAGGCCAGTCCGGCCCGTTCGACCCACAGCTTCCAGAGCATCCCGGCGAATCCGGGATGGGCGGCGCGAATTTCGGCTACCAGATCCGGGCCGCAAAGCCCGAGCGGGCAGGCGTCCTCGCAGCGGCCGCAGGACAGGCAGGCGGTGGTCAGCATCTCGGCGGCCTTGGCCGACAGCTCGGCCCGACCTTCGCCCAGGGCCTTGGCCAGGAAAAATTTGGCCCGCGGAGACAGCTCCTCGCGGCCGGTGGCCGTAAAAAGCGGGCACACTGGCAGGCAGCGGCCGCACAGGATGCAGGTCGGGCGGCGGCCCTGGCCGTGGAGGCAGTGGACGGGGGCGAGTTCCGTGGACACGTCTAGTAGGCCTTGCCGGGGTTCATGATGCCGTAGGGGTCGAAGGCGGCCTTGATCCGGGCCATGAGCCCGCGCTCGATGAAGGAGAGCTGGTGGTCGAGAAAGGGCAGCTTGGCCAGCCCCACGCCGTGCTCGCCGGACAGGGTGCCGCCCAGGGCCAGGGCCAGGGACAGGATGCGTTCCCGGGCGGCCTGGGCTCGGGCGCGCTCATCGGCATTGGCGGCGTCGTGCATGATGTTGACGTGGAGGTTGCCGTCGCCCACATGGCCGAAAAGGAGAATCTTGAGTGAAAGTTCGTCGGCCACGGCCTTGATGCCGGCGGCGGCGGCCCGCAGCTTCCCGCGCGGGACGGTGACGTCGTCGCTGATCTTGTCCGGGGCGGCCTTGAAGGAGGCCGGATTGAGCAGCCGGCGCGGCTCCCAGACGGCTTCCTCGTCTTGCGGCGTGGCGGCCCGGCGGCTCCAGACCGGCCCGGCCGGCTTGGCGGCGGCTTCGAGCAGGGCCAGGTCGGCGGCCACGGCCTCGGGGGAGCCGTCCAGGCGGATGAGCAGCGCCGCGCCGGCCGTGTCGGGCCAGGGCACGGGGCTGATGGCGGCCACGGCGGCCATGGCCTCCCGGGCCATGAATTCCAGGGCGGCGGGCAGGATGCCGGCCCTAAACACGTCCCCGGCGGCGGTAAGCGCCGCGTCCACGTCGGCAAAGGCCAGGGCCAGGGTGGCCGTGGCCGCCGGCAGGGGCAGGAGCTTGACCGTCAGTTCGGTGATGATCCCCAGCGTCCCCTCGGAGCCGCAAAAAAGGCGGACGAGGTCCAGACCCACGACGTTTTTATGGGTGCGCCGGCCGCAGTGGATGACCTCGCCGCCGGGCAACACGGCGGTCAGCCCCAGCACGTGGTCGCGGGTGACGCCGTACTTGACGGCCCGCATGCCGCCGGCGCAGGTGGCCACGTTGCCGCCCACGGTGGAAAATTTCACGCTGGCCGGGTCCGGGGCGTAGAGCAAGCGCTTTTTGGCCGCCTCGGCCTGGAGATCGGCCGTGACCAGGCCGGGTTCGACCACGGCCACGAAGTCGTCGGCGTCGATGTCCCGGATGCGGTTTAAGCGCGCCGTGGAGACGACGACGCCGCCGGAAACCGGGGTGCAGTCGCCCACGGTGTTGGTGCC
>JAEZEM010000185.1 GCA_023417745.1 Pseudomonadota bacterium | reverse complement strand
AGCTCGTGGCCGCCATGAAGAAGGCCGACGGCACCTTCCGCACCTACGACGAGATGGTCAAGGAAGGCCTCAAGACCCGCTACAACGGCACCTGGACCGCCCCGGCCAAGGATTGCGACGCCAACGGCTTGGGTTCTCCGTTCTGCTGCTACATGTACGGCCTGTTCCTGGCCGAAGTGACCGTGGAACTGGCCACCGGCAAGACCGCGGTCGACAAGATGGTCCTGGTCGAAGACATCGGCACCATCAATAACCGTCAGACCGTCGACGGCCAGAACTGGGGCGGCTTGGCCCAGGGCATCGGCCTGGCCCTTACCGAGGACTTCGAGGACATCAAGAAGCACTCCTCCCTGGCCGGCGCCGGCGTGCCCTACGCCAAGGACATCCCCGACGCCCTGGAACTGATCTACGTCGAGTCCCCGCGCGAGCACGGCCCGTTCGGCAACTCGGGCGTCGGTGAAGTGCCCCTGTGCGGCCCGCACCCGGCCATCATCAACGCCATCTACAACGCCTGCGGCGTGCGCATCCGCCACCTGCCGGCTTACCCCGAGAAGGTGCTGGCCGGCCTCAAGGCCCTTGGCAAGTAAGACCGTTTCAAGCATCCTCTAAGGCAATGTCGTAACCGGACGGGGCGGACGCCAGGCGTTCGCCCCGTCTTTCAAACAGGGAAGGTCTTCATGGATCAGCAGGGTCTGCGCGATATCGAGTACCGTTGCATCCAGGAGGAGCAGCCCGCCTGCCAGGCCGCCTGTCCCCTCCACGTCGACGTCCGCAAGTTCATGGGTCAGGTCCGTTCCGGCGACTTCTCCGGGGCCCGCAAGACCCTGGACCGCACCCTGCCTCTGCCGACCGTCCTTGGCCGCGTCTGCGACCATCCCTGCCAGACCCATTGCGTGCGTGCGCCCATTGACGCGGCCCTGGCCATGGGATCGCTGGAGCGCGCCGTCCTTAATGCCACCGGCCCGGCCGCCAAGCCCCTGTCCATGCCCGGCAAGAGCAAACGCGCCGCCGTCATGGGCGGCGACGTCAGCGCCCTGACCGTCGCCTGGGACCTGGGCAAGAAAGGCTACGCCGTGGACGTCTATTTCCCGGGCGACGCCCCGGGCGGGCATCTGCGCGAACTTTCGCCGGACACCCTCCCGCCGGCCGCCCTGGCCGCCGAGATCGAGATCATGGGCCGCATGAACGTGACGTTTCGTCCGGGCCATGCCCTGGATGCGGCGCTCCTCGACAGGCTTTGCGCCGACTACGACGGCGTCTACGTTGAGGCCGTCTCGGCCCCGGCCTTGGGACTGTCCAAGGCTGACGCCGACGCCCTGACCCTGGCCCTGACCCCGACCCTGGGGCGCGAGGGCGTTTTTTGCGGCGGTTTCGCCGCGCCCGGAGAGCCGCTCTCCGTAATTTTCCTGGCCGGCGACGGCCGCCGGGCCGCCGTGTCCCTAGACCGGCACTTGGCCGGCGTGTCCGTCACCGCCTCCCGCGAGCGCGAAGGGGCCTGTCCCACGCGCCTTTTCACCAACACCGCCGGCGTCATTCCCCTGCCGGCCGTGGTCCCGGCCGATGCGGCCGTTGGCATGACCCCGGACGAGGCCAAGGCCGAAGCCGCCCGCTGCCTGGACTGCCAGTGCCTGGAATGCGTCAAGGCCTGCACCTACCTCGCCCGCTACAAGGGCTATCCCCGCGTCTACGCCCGCCAGATCTATAATAATCTTTCCATTGTCCAGGGCGCGCGGTCGTACAACCAGATGATCAACTCCTGCACCTTGTGCGGCCAGTGCGAGGAGCTATGCCCGTCGGGCTTTTCCATGCCCGATCTCATCCTCTCGGCCCGGCGCGACATGGTTTCGCGCGGCAAGATGCCGCTTTGGGCCCACGAGTTCGTCCTGGAGGACATGGCCTTTTCCCTGTCCGACGCCTTCCGCCTGATGCGGGCCGCGCCGGGCGAGGCCACTTGCTCGCACCTCTTTTTCCCGGGCTGCCAGCTCGGCGGCGATCCGGCCGCGTCCGTGCCGGCCGTCTACGCCCACCTGCGGGCCGGCCTGCCTGGCGGCGTGGGGCTGGGGCTGGCCTGCTGCGGCGCGCCGGCCTTCTGGGCCGGGCGGCAGGATCTGGCCGAGGCGGCCATGACCGCCTTCCATGCGGACTGGGAAGCCTTGGGCAAACCGCGCGTCATCGCCGCTTGTTCCTCCTGCCAGGCCACCTTCGCCCGTATGGCTCCCGACATTCCCGTGGTCTCCCTGTGGCGGGTGCTCCTGGACGAGGCCGGCTTGCCCGGGGCCTCCGGCGCGCTTCCGGACGGGCCGGTGGCCATCCACGACGCCTGCACCGGTCGCCACGACGCCGCCGGATTGGCCGCCGTACGCGAAATTCTCGCCAAAATCGGCCTGGCCGTGGAGGAGCTGCCCGCCTCGGGTAAGCTGGCTTCCTGCTGCGGCTTTGGCGGCCTGCAGGCCAATGCCCACCCGGAGCTGGCCGCCGCGTCCCTGGCCCGGCGCGTGGCCGAAAGCCCGCGCGACTTCGTGGCCACCTGCTCCATGTGCCGCGACCGGCTGGCCGGAGCCGGCAAACGCACCTTCCATCTGCTCGATCTCCTTTTCCCGAGCCAAGCCGCTGATCCGTCGCGGCCCGACCCCGGCTTTTCCTATCGTCACGAAGCCCGGGTCCGGCTCAAGCGGGCCGTGCTGGAAACCGTCTGGAACGACCCCCTGCCGCCCGAGACGCCGCCGGCCGTGCGGCTCGTCATCCCCGAGGCCGTGCGGGCCGTGCTGGAAGCCCGCCACGTGCTGGACTCGGACCTGGCCCGGGTCGTGGCCTACGCCGAGGCCACGGGCCGCAAGTTCACCGACGCGGCCACCGGCCGCCATCTGGCCGGGTTGGCCGGCGCGCGCGTCAGCTACTGGGCGCTCTATGAGATGCAAGGCGGCGTGGCCCACATCCACGCCGGCTACAGCCACCGCATGAACGTGTCCGGCGTGGACCGGCAGGAGGCCTAGCCGCCATGAACGACACTCCGACCTATCTGCCCGAGTCCGGCGACTGGAGCTGCGCCGCCTGCGGCGAAAAGCTCACCCCCGCGCCGGTCGGCGTCACTTATCTGCAAGGCGGATTCACCATCACGCTCATGACCTGCCAAAAGTGCGGCCTGTCGCTGGTGCCCGAGCATCTGGCCGTGGGCAAGATGTTCGAGGTGGAGCAGTTGCTGGAGGACAAGTGATGGCCGCCCCGGAGCCTTTCCGGCCCGGCCCGGAGTCCTTGCTGCCCTTGCGCCTGCCCTGGCGGGCGGCGGAAAAGCCCTATGAGCGGGCCGACGTGCGACGGGCCACCGGCGGGGCCATCCGCCCGGGCGGGCTGACGCTGACCGACCGGGCGCTGGAACTTTTGCCCTTTGCCGCCGGCTCAAGGCTTCTCGACTGCGGCTGCGGGGCCGGGGCGACCCTGGCCCGCCTGGCCGCCGCCGGCTTCCGGGCCGTTGGCTGCGACATTTCGACCGTCCTGGCCGCCGAGGCGGCCAGCCGCGTTCCGGGCCGGGCGCTTCGGGCCGAGGCCTGCCGGCTGCCCTTTGCCGCGGCCGCCTTTGACGGCGTTTTCTGCGAATGCGTGCTCTCGGCCCTGGCCCGGCCCGAGGCCGGCCTGGAGGAGGTCGCCCGGGTCATCGTCCCGGGCGGCTATCTGGTCGTCTCCGACCTCTACCTGCGAGCCGGCGCGCCCGGCAGCGGCGGCGCGGGCGCGGGCTGCGCCGCCGGAGCCATGCCTCGGGAGCTGGCCGAAGCACGCCTGGCCCGGCATGGGCTGCCCTCGGTGGTCTTCGAGGACCACACCCGCCATCTCATTGATCTTTCCTGCCGTCTTGTCCTCGAACTCGGTTCCGCCCGGGAGGTCATGGCCGTCCTGACCGGCCGGGAGCCGGGCTGCGCGGGCGGCGGCGAAAAACCGCGTCTGGGCTACGGCCTGTGGATTTGCCGCAAGGAGGCGTGACCATGAATCCCACGCTGCTCGAAATCCTGCCCCTGGCCCACAAGGGCTACTGCTGCAGCCAGATTCTCGTGCTTTTGGCCCTGGCTGCCCAGGGCCGGGAAAACCCCGAACTTGTCCGGGCCGCCATGGGCCTGTGCCACGGCATGGGCGGCACGGGCGGGGCCTGCGGCATCATGACCGGCGGCTGTCTGGCCCTGGGACTCTACACCGGCAAGGGCCGCGACGAGGAAACGCCCTTCGAGCAAGGCGACGCCCTGGTGTCCGATTTCGTCGACTGGTTCAGCCAGCGTGCCCAGGACGACTATGGAGCCACGACCTGCGCCGCCATCTTAAGCGACGGCAAGCCCGATCCCACCCGCTGCGGCGGGCTTATGGCCGATGCCTGGAACAAGATGCTCGAACTGCTCGTGGCCTACGGCATCGACCCGTCCGAAGGACGGGAGTGAGCAAGATTGGGGGAAATCCTTTCTGAAGAAAGGTTTTCCCCCAAACCCCCTTTCCAAAGACTTTTAACGGGGGGCTGGCGCGGGCGGCGGGAGAGCGTCGTCTGGCTGGAGTGGAGAGACAGGTGACTACTACGGCGACCGAGAGCGTTTGTCCGGTGTGTCTGGCCCGGTTGCCGGCATATCGCGAACAGGACGGTAACGACGGCTGGCTGGTGCGGACCTGCCCGGAGCACGGCTCCTTTCGCACGCGCTACTGGCACGGCCCGCCCGGCCCCCAGGGCTGGGACCGGCCCAAAATCCCCAAGCCTGGCACCGAACCCCTCGGCGCGGCCCCGGGGCCGGGCTGCCCCTACGTCTGCGGCCTGTGCCCGGAGCACCACCAGCGCACCTGCACCGTGGTCCTGGAAGTGACCGGCCGCTGCAACCTCGGCTGCCCGGTCTGCTTCGCCGACGCCGGCGGCATTGCGCCTGATCCGAGCCTGGCCGAAATCGCGGCCCGGCTGGTCCAGGCCCGCAAAAAGGCCGGTCCGGCCAATCTGCAACTGTCGGGCGGCGAACCGACCGTGCGGGCCGATCTGCCGGACATCGTGGCCGCGGCCAAGGCCGCCGGGTTCCCCTTTGTCCAGTGCAACACCAACGGCCTGGCCCTGGCCGCCGACGCCGCCCTGGCCCCGCGTCTGGCGGCGGCCGGCCTGGATTCGGTTTTCCTCCAATGCGACGGGGTTTCCGACGCGGTCCATCGCGTCCTTCGCGGCCGGCCCCTGGCCCGGGAGAAGCGCGCGGCCATGGAGGCGTGTTGCGCCGCCGGGCTTGGCGTGGTGCTGGTGGCGACCTTGGTCCCGGGCGTCAACGTGGCCGAGGTCGGGGATCTTGTGCGCCTGGCCGCGACGCTGGCCCCGGGCGTGCGCGGGGTCCATTTTCAGCCGGCCGCCTGCTTGGGCCGCTACCCCGGCGACGGGGCCAGCGCCCCGCGCCTGACCCTGCCCGAACTCATGGCCGCCCTGGAGGAGCAAACCAACGGCGAACTGCGCGCCGCCGACTTCCATGCCCCGTGCTGCGAGCATTCGCTGTGCTCCTTTTCCGCCTCGTTTGTGGTGGCCCCGGACGGCCGGCTGGGCGTTTCCGGCGGCGGGGGCTGCTGCGACACGGGTACGGCCCCCATCCTGGCGGAAGAGGGGGCGCGTCAGTCCATGGCCTTTGTCGCCCGCCAGTGGGGGCCGGCCAAGGCCGCGCCCGAGCCGGCCGCCATCCGCGACGACTTTGACCGTTTCCTGGCCGCCGCCGCCAGCCGGCCGAAACTGAGCGTCACGGCCATGGCCTTCATGGACGCCTGGACCCTGGACCTGGAGCGGGCGCGCGGCTGCTGCATCCACGTGGCCGTGCCCGATGGCCGGCTCATTCCCTTTTGCCTCTACAATCTGACCGCCGCTGACGGGACGGCGCTGTATCGCCAAAAATCATGCGCGTAAGCCCTTTTGACGCCTGGATCGCCAAGGTCGCCGGCCAGGACGGCGACACCCCGGACCTAGCCCGGCTGGCCGGTTGGCAGCTTATGGCCTTGGGCCGCGCCCTGGACCATGCCCGCAAGGCCCCGTTTTACCGCGACCGGTTGGCTGGGTTGCCGCCCGGATTCCCCGAAAGCTTCGAGGCGTTCGCCGCGCTTGCGACCACCACGCCGGCCGAACTGGCCGCCTGGTTCCCGCGCTTTCTGGCCGTGCCCCAGGACGAGGTCGCCCGGATGGTGACCATCGCCACCTCGGGCACCACCGGCCCGCCCAAACGCATGGGCCTCACCGACGCCGACATCGCCGAAACCTTGGAATGCTTCCAGGTGGTCATGGCCGTGACCCTGAATCCCGGCGAAACAGTGCTGATCCTTTTCCCGGCCGACAAGCCCGACAGCGTGGGCGACCTCATTGGCCGGGGCATGCGTCGGCTCGGGGCGACGCCGGTTTTCGGCGACCCGACCGGCAACCCGACCCGGCTGGTCGAGGCCTTGCGCGCCCATCGGCCGGTAAGCCTCATTGCCGCGCCGTCCCAGCTGCGGGCCGCCCTGGAGGACGTCTCCGCCATGCAGGCCGCCCGGGAGACTCTGCGCTCGGTGGTCTATGCCTCGGACTATCTCTCCCCGGAACTGCGGGAGCGCACAGCGTCGCGGTTTGGTTGTCGCGTCTTCGACTATTACAGCGCCACGGAAATGGCCTACGGCGGCGGCATGGAATGTCTGGCCGGGGCCGGCTATCATCTGCGCGAGGCGCAGCTCTATTTCGAGGTGCTTGATCCGTGCTCCGACGCCCCTTTGCCCCAGGGGCGGGTAGGGGAGGTGGCCTTCACCACGCTTACGCCGCGCGGCGTGCCACTGGTGCGCTACCGCACCGGCGACGCAGCGGCCATGCTGCCCGGGCCGTGCCCGTGCGGCAGTCCGTTGCGGCGGCTGGGGCCGATTCTTGGCCGCATCGAAAAAACTTCCGGCGGCTTTGCCGTCGTCACCCCCGACAAGGGAAAGGGCAGGGCATGATTGAGCTTGTTGCCGCCATAAACGACCGTCTGTCCCGGGGCGAGGCCTTGGCCGCCGTCACCATCGTCACCAACGAAGGCTCCACTCCGCGCACGGCCGGCTCCAAGATGCTGGTTTTCGCCGACGGCTCCATCGCCGGCACCGTGGGCGGCGGTCTGGGCGAGGGCATGGCCATGGCCGCCGCCAAGGAGACGCTCACCGCCGGTCCGTCGCGGCTTCTGGGCATCGACATGACCGGCCAGGCATCGGCCGGGGCTGATCTCATCTGCGGCGGCCGGATGCGTGTTTTCATCGAGCGGATCGACCCGGACGCGGCGACCAAGGCGCTTTTCGCCGCCCTGGCCGGCCATCTGGCCGCCGGGCGCAGTTGCCTGATCGTGGCCCGCATCGGCGACGGGGCCAGCGGCCGGGCGCTCATTGCGCCGGATGGCGTTTTGGGCGACGCCTTGCCGCCCGAGGCCCTGGAAGCGGCCCGGAAGCAGGGCCGGGGCATCGCCGCGCCCATTTGCTTCGAGGCGTCTGGCGGGCAATGGATGCTGGAGCCGGCCCTGGCCCGCGATCCGCTCTATATTTTCGGCGGCGGCCACGTGTCGCGCCCGACCTGCCACATGGCGGCCATGGTGGGCTTTGGCGTCACGGTCTTTGACGACCGGCCGGAATTCGCCAACCCCGAGCGTTTTCCGGATGCCCGGGAGACCATGGCCTACAAGGATTTGGCCGAGTGCTTCGCGGGGCGTGTCTATGAAGAAAACGCCTCGGTGGTCATCGTCACGCGCGGCCACGCCCAGGACAAGGACGCGCTGGCCCTGGCGCTGCGCACCCGGGCCGGCTACATCGGCATGATCGGCAGCGTGGGCAAGCGGGATTCGGTGTACGAACGGCTGCGCGCCGAGGGCTTCACCGCCGCCGACATCGCTCGTTGCCATTCGCCCATTGGCCTGGAAATCGAGGCCGAGACGCCGGAAGAAATCGCGGTCAGCATCGTGGCCGAGCTCATTGCCTGCCGGGCGGCGCGGCGGGGCTGACCGAAACGGTGGGCTGTTACTTCATCCTGGCGGGGTTTCCAAAGGGGCTCAGCCCCTTTGGCCGCCGGGGGCATTTCTTCATCTTTTTCTCTCCTTTCCCCCATCATCCCTTGGAAAACTCCCCCACAACCACTTCCCCTGTCCCTCCCGCTGCCGCGACCAAATCATCAGGCGCGATTTCCAGCGTCCGGTCCGAGCGGCCCAGGCCGCAATAAAGCGTGGGCCTTATCGTCAGCACGTCCGCGTCCACCAGTAACTTCCCGCGCCCCTGGGCGAGAAGTGGCGACACGCTGCCCGGCGCGACGCCAAGGCGCGCCAGAACTTCCTCCGGCGACAACGCCGACAAATCCCTTCTCCCCACGCCCAGCAGCCCGGCCAGGGCCGGATAGGCCACCCGGCGCGGGCCGCGAAGGGCGGCCAGGACCAGCCCGCCGCCGCGCAGGGCAAAGGCGATGGTTTTGACGATGCGGGAAGTGTCAAAGTCAAGATTCGCCTCGGCTTCGGCCACGGTGCGGGTGGGGGCGTGGACGTGGACAACGTGGGGCAGGCCGGTCTGGGCGAGGCGTGCGGCCAGATGGCGGAAAACATCCTGCGACGGGTCGGTGTGTGGCGCGTGCGTCATGGCCGGGGTTGTGCCTCGTTGCGTCGAGTGATGCAAGAACTTGCGCCGACTCCCTTTACGCGGGCCGGCCAAGGCGCTAATGCTGCTATGACGCAAAATGGTTTTGCGGCAGGAGGACGAACATGGCGCGACAGGCAAAAGGCTGGAGCCCGTATCTGGCCGGGGGGCTTTCGGGGCTGGTGTCGGTGGGATCGGTGTGGGTCGCCGGCAAGTATCTGGGCGCGTCCACCACCTTTGTTCGCGGCGCGGGCATGGCCGAGCGGCTCTACGCCCCGGATGTGGTGACGACGCTGGCCTATTACCTCAAGGAAAAGCCGGTCCTCGACTGGCAGTTTCTCTTTGTGCTCGGCATCGCTTTGGGGGCTTTCATCGCGGCCAAGGCCAGCGGCGATTTCAAGGTGCAGCTCGTGCCGGACACCTGGCGGGCGCGGTTTGGCGACGGGGTCGGGTTTCGGGCCTTGGCCGCTTTCGTCGGCGGGGCCGTGGCCATGTTCGGGGCGCGGCTGGCCGACGGCTGCCCCAGCGGCCACGGACTGTCCGGCATGTCGCAGCTGGCCGTCTCGGGCTATCTGGCCGGGGCGGGCTTTTTCGCCGGGGGCATCCTCGTGGCCCGGCTGCTCTATCGGGGGAAATGACATGGACCTGCTTTTTGGCCTGCTCACCGGCGTGCTGTTCGGATTTCTGCTCCAGCGGGGCCAGGTGCTGCGCTACGACGTGCAGCTCGGGGCGTTGCGGCTTAAGGACATGACCATCGTCAAATTCATGCTCTCCCACATCATGGTGGCCATGGTGGGGATTTATCTTTTAAACGATCTCGGGCTGGTCAAGCTCTCGCTCAAGGCCACCGTGGTCGGGGCCAACGCCATCGGCGGGCTTATTTTCGGCCTGGGCTGGGGGCTGGTCGGCTACTGTCCGGGCACGTCGCTGGGGGCCGTTGGCGAAGGACGCCTCGACGCCCTGGCCGCCATCGCCGGGATGCTCGTGGGCGCGGGCATCTTCGCCCGGGCCTATGACGGACTCCTGCCCACGGTCTATACCTGGGGCGACTATGGCAAGATCACCCTGGCCGGCGTCCTGGGCGTCAACCACTGGCTGGTCATCGCCGGGCTGGTCGTCGCCTTCGCGGCCATTTTGCGGTTTATCGAACGCAAGGGCCTGTAGCGACGCAGGCCGGCGAGACGGCGTTGGCCTTTCGCGCGGCGGTCTTTATGGCGACAGGCTGGCGGCAGGGGCCGGCCATCCCTTGATTTGGCAGGCCAACTGGGCCAGAATAGGGGACTTTCCGCCCTGGCCTCGCCCGCGTTGCCGGGGTGGCTGCGGCCGGGCGACGCGCCCCCTGGAAAGGGGCGACATTTCCAAGAAAAAGTCTATAAGCGGCCTCTTGCAAGGCTGCGTCCCGAGCAACCCGCAAACGGAGGACAGGCCGATGGCGGTTTTTAACTGCAAAAACGCCGACGACGTGCTGCGCGCCGTCAAGGATTACAACGTTTCCTTTATCCAGTTCTGGTTTATCGACGTGCTGGGGGTGCTCAAAAGCTTCCAGATCACGCCCCGGGAGCTGGAAAACGCCTTTGAAGAGGGCATGGGCTTTGACGGCTCGTCCATCACCGGATTTACCAAGATCCAGGAATCGGACATGGTGGCCTTCCCGGACCCGGCCACCTTCCAGCTGGTGGCCTGGCGTCCGTCGGATCGGCCGGTGGCCCGGCTTTTTTGCGACGTGAAAAACCCGGCCGGCACGCCGTTCGCGGCCGACTCGCGCTACGTGCTCAAGCGGATGCTCAAAAAGGCCGCCGACCTGGGCTATACCTACTACGTCGGCCCGGAGCTGGAGTTCTTCCTTTTCGCCAACTCCACCGAGCCCAAGATCCTCGACCACGGCGGCTACTTCGACGCGCCCCCGCGCGATCTGGCCAACGACGTGCGCCGCGACATCAACTTCGCCTTGGAATCCATGGGCGTGGCTGTGGAATACAGCCATCACGAGGTCGCCCCCAGCCAGCACGAGATCGACCTGCGCTATCAGGAAGGCCTGATCATGGCCGACTACGCCCAGACCTATCGGGTGGTGGTCAAGGAAGTGGCCCGCAAGCACGGCTGCTACGCCACGTTTATGCCCAAGCCCCTTTTTGGCGAGAACGGCTCGGGCATGCACTGCCACCAGTCGCTGTTTAGGGGAGCCAAGAACGCCTTTTACGACGCCTCCGACCCTTACCATCTGTCCACCGAGGCCAAGGGATTCATCGCCGGCCTGTTGCGTCACGCCCCGGAATTCACCCTGGTGACAAACCAGTGGGTCAATTCCTACAAGCGTCTGGTGCCCGGCTATGAGGCCCCTGTCTACATTGCCTGGGCCCGGCGCAACCGGTCGTCCCTGGTGCGGGTGCCCATGTACAAGCCCGGCAAGGAAGCGGCCACGCGCATTGAGCTGCGCAGCCCCGACCCGGCCTGCAACCTTTACCTCTCCTTCGCGGCCATGCTCGGCGCAGGGCTTAAGGGCATTGAGGAAGGCTACACGCTGCCCGATCCTATTGAGGAAAACATCTTCAAGATGACCGACGAGGAGATGGAGGAAAAGGGCGTGACCTCGTTGCCGGGCAGCCTGCGCGAGGCCGTGGACAATCTGGAGAAGAGCGAACTCATGCGCGAGGTGTTGGGCGATCATTTGCATGCCGCGCTGGTGGAAAACAAGAAAGCCGAGTGGGATGCCTACCGCACCCAGGTCACGGAGTGGGAGATCGAGCGGTATCTGCCTATTTTGTAGCTGTCGCCGACAACGACCAAGGCCGCCTTCGGGCGGCCTTTTGCATGGATTTGTCGGGCAAACCGATTTTTTCTTGCCAGTGGCTTGGGGCTGTGCAAAACACAAGCGTTCGTTGTTCACAAAGTAGCGTCGTGCCTGTCGTCACGACGGCGCACGAACGTATTTTCGAGGGGGGCCGGCCGCCAGACGGCAGGAGGGCCGGCCGCGTCCGCTGTCCGGAGACGGAGGGCGCGGCTTACATCCTGCCATGTTCATGAACCGGGCACGCCCGGTTCCAGGGGCGACAAACGCCCCGTCCGGCGCTGCCGGACGGGGCGTTTGTCTTTGCGGCCATAGGCCTTCTCCACCCGCTTGTAGCCCTCCCCAGACAGTCAGGG
>JAEZEM010000139.1 GCA_023417745.1 Pseudomonadota bacterium | reverse complement strand
TGGCCCAGGCCATCCCGGCCGAAGCCGGGCTGCCGGCCGGCATCGTGCGCCTGGCCCTGCCCGTGTCGTCCCTGCGGGCCGAGATCGGGCGCTTCCGGGAAACCCTGCTCGCCGTCCTGGCCCTGGTCTTCGTGGCCGGCGGAGCGGCCTCGGCCATCCTGGCCCGCCGCCTGTCGCGCACCGTGGGCGAGATGGCCGCCGTGGCCCGGGACATCGGCCACGGCCACTTCGATCGGCGCATCCATATCGTGCCGGCCGCCGATTTCACCCCCCTGGCCGAGGCCATAAACGCCCTGGCCGGCCGTATCGGCGCTCACGTGGGCGAGATCGAGGCGAGACGCGCCCGCCAGGACGCCATCTTTGACGGCATGGCCGAGGGTTTGGCCATCCTCGACGCGGCCGGGCGCATCACCGCCGCCAACCAGGCTTTTCGCGACATGTTCCCCAAGCTCGACGATCCCACCGGCCGCATCCCCCTGGAGGCCGGCGCGCCGCTTTGCGTGCAGCGGGCGCTGGGCGAAGCCGGCGACGGCCCCGGCAGCGTGCGGGCCGTGGGCCGCTTCGAACTGCCAAACGGCCGGGTGGTGGACGTGGTCGAGGCCGTGCCGGCCACCCCCGAGGTCGGGCCCATCCTCACCTTTCACGACGTCACCGAAGCCGCCGCCATGGAACGCATCTTCCGCGACTTCGTCATCGACGCCTCCCACAACCTGCGCACCCCTCTGACCAAGGTCCTCGGCTACGCCGAAACCGCTCGGGGCATGCTGGCCGACGCTCCCCCGGACACCACCGGGGCCGACGCGGCCTTGACCGTGGTCGAGCGCGCCGCCACGGCCATGAAGGGCGTCATCGACGAACTCCTGGCCGCCGCTCGGGACCGTTTTGCCGCCGCCAAAGCCAAGGCTCCGGCCACCGATCTGCTGGCCGCCCTCAAGCAGGCCCTGGCCGCCGTGTCGCCCATCCTCGGGGCCAAGGGCGTCACCGCCCGCCTGGTCGAGGCCCCGGACGGCCCGGTCGGCGTGGCCGTGCCCCATGAAATGCTGGTCCAGGCCTTTTCGGCCATCCTGGTCCAGACCCCGGACGCCGCCTCCACGGCCGTGCGGCTGCTGCGCGAGGAGCGCGGGACCTACGCCGTGCGCTTCGAGGGACCAGCCCGGCTGGACGTGGCCCTGCCCGTGGCCGATCTGGCCACGGCCGGCGGCGAAGTCTTTTTCGACGGAGCAACCCGGGTGGTGCGGCTGCCCGCCGCCTGAGCCCGACACACCAAAAAAACCTTGGCCGGCCAGTCGGCCGCCAAGGCCAATCATCAACCCGCGGAGACGCGCATGGGTTTTAGCCTCTTCCCCAGGTCGGTCAAATTCTACGACCTCTTCAAGGAACAGCACCGCAAGCTGATCAAGGCCGCCGTCATTCTCGACGAGCTTTTCACCGACTTCACCGACGTCGAGGAGCGCTGCAAACGCATCAACATCATCGAATCCGAAGGCAACGCCATCAGCCGGCGCATCGCCAAGGAACTGTCGCTGACCTTCATCACGCCCATCGACCGCGAGGACATCCACGAGATCAACCTGACCCAGGAAGACATCCTCAACCTCATCAAGGCCATTGCCTCACGCATCGGGCTTTTCGGCTTCGACCGCATCCGCTATCCGGCCCGGCGCATCGTCAGCAACCTGCGGGCCATGATCGAGGAACTCGGCCAGGTCCTGACCAAGATGAGCGAGAACAAACGCTCCGAGGACAGCTTCCACAGGGTCGAGAACCTCAAGCACGAATGCGAGACCCTGCTCATGGTCGGCATCGGCGAACTCTATGACGGCGGCGACGAAACCTCGGACTATGCGGCCATCCTCGACATCGTCAAATGGAAGCACATCTTTGACCGCATCGAGGCGGCCGTGAATCGCGCCGAATCGCTTTCGGACGTCCTGGAAGGCGTGGTGCTCAAAAATGCCTGATCTGCCCCTCATCCTCGTGGCCGTGGTGGCCATCGCGCTCATCTTCGACTTCACCAACGGCGCTCACGACAGCGCCAACGCCATCGCCACCATCGTCTCGACCAAGGTCCTCTCGCCCCTGACCGCCGTGGTCATGGCCGGCGCGCTCAACCTTTTCGGCGCGTTTCTGGGCACCTCGGTCGCCCATACCATCGGCAGCGGCATCATCCGGCCCGAGCTGGTCACCGGCAGCCAGGGCCTGGTGCTGGCCGCGCTACTGGGAGCCATCTTCTGGAACCTCCTCACCTGGTACCTGGGCCTGCCCTCGTCGTCGTCCCACGCGCTGATTGGCGGACTCATCGGCTCGGGCATCGCCTTCGGCGGCTGGTCGGCTCCGAGCTACGATTCCATTTTGAGCAAGGTCATCATCCCGCTTTTCCTCTCGCCCCTGGCCGGCTTCGCCTCGGGCTACCTGCTCATGGTGCTGCTGTCCTGGATGGTGATGCGGGCCTCGCCGGGACGGGTCAATTTCCTGTTTAAAAAGCTGCAAATCCTGTCCTCGGCCTTCATGGCCACCAGCCACGGCCTAAACGACGCCCAGAAAACCATGGGCATCATCACCCTGGCCCTGTTCAGCTTCCACCAGATCCCGGAAATGGCCGTGCCGTTTTGGGTCAAGCTGTCCTGCGCCATGGCCATGGGCATCGGCACGGCCTCGGGCGGCTGGAAGATCGTCAAGACCATGGGGCACAAAATTTTCAAGCTCGAACCCATCCACGGCTTCGCCGCCGAAACCGCCGCCGCCTGCGTCATCAGCAGCGCCTCGGCCCTGGGCGCGCCCATCTCCACCACCCACATCATCTCCACCACCGTCATCGGCGTCGGCGCCTCCAAACGCCTGTCCGCCGTGCGCTGGGGCGTGGCCGGCCGGCTGGTCGTCGCCTGGGTGCTCACCATCCCGGCCTCGGCCATCGTGGCCGCGCTGTGCTACTGGGCGCTTGAGATGGTCGGATTGGCGGTTTAAGCGGTGCTAATTTACAAAATACGATAGTATTTTTTAAATTATAAGTAATAGTTTTAGTGTGCTATTAGCGATGGGGGCGGGAAGAATGCCTCCGGCGGCCGGGGGCCTCAGGCCCCCGGACCCCCGACCTGGGGACGGACGGACGAACGGTCGGGGGGAGAGCGTTGGCGGGCGGCGGCCCGAGAGAAGACGGGGGCTTGAATTTGGCGGTTGTGTCCGGGCGGAAGC
>JAEZEM010000122.1 GCA_023417745.1 Pseudomonadota bacterium | reverse complement strand
ATCTGGAAGTCAACCGCACCCTGGCCCGCATCTACGGCTTTGCCTCCGTGGACGAGATGACCGAGCACTTCCGGGACATCAAAAACCAGCTCTACGTCGAGCCCAAACGGCGCGACGACTTCGTGCGGCAACTCTCGGCCCATGATCAGGTCCGCAACTTCGAGTCGGCCATCCGCAAAAAAGACGGCAGCATCATCTGGATTTCCGAAAACGCCCGGGTCGTGCGCGACGCCGACGGGGCCGTGGCCTACTACGAAGGCACGGTGGTGGACATCACCGGCCGCAAGCAGGCCGAGGAACAGCTCGCCGCCCAGCGCGCCTATTTCGACCAGCTTTTCGCCAACTCCCCCCAGGCCATTGCGCTGATCGACATGCGGCGCAACATCGTGGACGTCAACCACGCCTTCGAGGATCTGTTCGGCTTCAAGGCGGCCGAGATCAAGGGCTACGGCATGCGCGCCTACATCGGGCCCAAGCACCTGCTCGGGGAATGCGAGAGCACGCGCGGGGCCATCCTGTCCGGCAAGCCCATGGTGCGCGAAACCTTCCGTCAGCACCGCGACGGCCGCCTCATCCCGGTCTCCATGATCGGCTTCCCCATCGAGTTCGGCGGCCAGCCTCAGGGCATCGTCTACGTCTACCAGGACATTTCCGAGCGTAAGGCCTTTGAGGAGCAGATCACCCACCAGGCCTTCCACGACGCGCTGACCGGGCTGCCCAACCGCAGCCTGTTCGCCGACCGCCTGGACCGGGCGCTGACCCGCGCCCGGCGGCGCGGCGACTACCAGTACGCCGTGCTCATGATCGATCTTAACAAGTTCAAGGGCATAAACGACACCCTGGGCCACCAGGCCGGGGACATGCTCCTGGTCGAGGTGTCGCGGCGGCTTATGGCCTGCGTGCGCTCCATGGACACCGTGGCCCGGCTTGGCGGCGACGAATTCGCCGTGATCCTTGAAGAGCTCAAGTCGAAAAAAGAAGTCATGGCCGTGGTGGACCGCATCGGCGCGAGCCTTGGCAAGCCCTACGTGCTGTGCGGCACGACGGTCACTCCCGGGGCCAGCGTCGGCATCGTGCTGCGCACCCGGGACTACCAGTCGCCCGAGGACATCTTGCGCGACGCCGACATCGCCATGTACCGGGCCAAGGAATCGGGCCGGCCGTCCATGGTCTTCGACCGGCAGATGCACCAGGAGATCCTCGACGCCATCAACCTGGAGGCCGACCTGCGCGCCGCCCTGGACCGGGGCGAGCTGTTGCTCCACTACCAGCCCATCGTGGACGTGCAGACCGGGCAAATCGAGGGCTTCGAGGCCCTGGTGCGCTGGGACCACCCCGACCGGGGGCTGGTGCCGCCGGTGCAGTTCATTCCCCTGGCCGAGGAAACCGGCTTGATCCAGCCGCTCGGGCGGTTCGTCATCGCCGAGGCCTGCCAACAGCTGCGTAAGTGGCAGCTGGAACTGCCCGAGGCCGAACAGCTCTCGGTCAGCGTCAACGTGTCCTGCCGCCAGTTTGTGAAAGAAGGCCTGGTGGACCATGTGGCCGGGGTGCTGGAGACGACCGGCCTGGACCCGGCCTGCCTCAAGCTTGAAATCACCGAATCCGTGCTCATGCACGACGCCCAGCACACGGCCGGGGAGCTGAGTCGCTTGAAAGCCCTGGGCGTCAAGATCGCCATAGACGACTTCGGCACCGGCTATTCGTCCTTGTCCTACCTGCGCCAGCTGCCCATCGACCACCTCAAGATCGACCGGTCGTTTATCAGCGGCGACGACGTGAGCGGCGAGAGCCAGGAGATCGTCAAGTCCATCATCGCCCTGGCCCGAAGCCTGGGGCTGACGGTCATCGCCGAGGGCGTGGAGCACCAGGACCAGCTGGACAAGCTGCGCAGCGCCGACTGCGACAAGGCGCAAGGCTTCATGTTCTCGCGCCCGGTGGACAAGGACGCGGCGCTGGCCCTGCTGCATGCGGCTCTTGGCGACGGCTGCGGCTGCGGCCCGAAATAACGTCGGGGCAAGGGCTGTCCGCCCCCCCTCCTCTCCCCGCGCCGGCGGCCTTGCGTCAGGCCCCGCGCCGACGTGTCGGAGCGCCTTGCTCCCTCGCCTTCTCCCGAACCGGGCCGCGTTGCCCGCCTCCGAACACGGCCGATTGCTCCGGCCGCCGCCCCAGGCGTCACGGCATCCCTTGGCTCGCCTCGAAAACCGGTTGCCGTTGTAACCGTCTTCACCGCACCAGCGTCTTATTCATAAGAGCCTGCCGCTTTCCGGGACACTCGGACGACACGGCGACAATCCCACGCACCGCACAGCAACGACGTCGCATGAACAACATGCTGACGTAGTTTTTTTCATTATTCACAGTATCTTTTCACCTATCGACGATTATTATCTGTAAAAGATACATTGAATTTCAAAAATATATTTTATAATAAATGAAAAATAGGCCTAAATATGGACATCTTCCGTCCGATAAGCAGACATACACAAGGAGGATGCCATGACCGCCATAGACACCAGTTTGACCCTTTATGCCAATACGACTCAGACGGCGTCAGGATCGGGCCTTGCCGCCACGACGAAAACGAGCGCCAGCGGCGCGACAACGTCGACCACCGCCAGCGGCGACACCGTGACCATTTCCGACGAGGCCAAGTCCCTGGCCGCCGCCCTGGCTTCGGGCCAGACCGCCAGCAACGCCGGGACCGCCGCGACCACGGGCTCGGCCGCGACCACGGAGACCGAGACGTCATCCTCCACGACAAGCGCCGGCCAGACCCAGGCCGCCGGCTCGGCCCAGGGCGGCGGCGCCATGCAGGCCGGCTCGGCCGGTTCCTCCGGCTCGTCCGGCTCGTCCGGCTCGTCCGACAGCGAAGAGGATGACGACTCCGACGACTCCCTGGACACGCTCAAAAAGCAGATTGAGCAGGTGCAGCAGGAGATCGAAAAGCTCGAAAACGAGGACATGCCGGAAGAGGAAAAGAAAAGCCAACAAATGCAGCTGGAAAACGAGCTGGCCCAATTGCAGACCCAATACGCCCAGGCCTTGCAGGAGCAAAATTCGTCAAGCTCGTCGTCGAGCAGCAACGGCAACACCGCCGCCACCGCCTACGGCGGAGCCTCCTGAGGCCGGCCCGGGCTGCGGCGGCGGCCGCCTGACGCCCAGGCCGGCCGTCGCCGCAGCGCCGTCGACGGATGATACGACCGCCCTTCCGGCGACGTGCGCCGCTCCAGACGACCGGGCCGGCGCGGCCCCGGCCATTGCCGCGCCCCGGGGCCGGGCCTGACGCCGCAAGGGCCTCGCGCGGAAATCCTTGATTCTCCGAACGGACGCCGTCCGAAACGTCGCCCGCGGCGCTATTCCGACTGGCCGAGGGCAATCGCCGGCCGCTTTGCCGTATTAAGTTTTCCGATATATTGCCGATAATCCTTCCAACAAGGAGGTCGGCAGCCATGGAAAGCCTTCTGCCTTCCCTGCTCGACAACGCCGCCAGCCCGGGCTTGTCCGGATCGGCCACCGTCGGCGGTTCCGGTTTGGCCGGGTCTTCCGCTGACGGGGTCGCCGGGCCATCATCCGCCCGGGGCGATACCGTGACCTTTTCCGCCGAGGCCTTGGCCAAGGCCGCAGCCATGGCCAGCAACGCCGACACGGCCGGCCACGCCGCCATGGCCAGCAACGCCGGGGCCGGCCAGGGCGCCAAGGGCCAGACCCTTGGCGGGACGGAGACGTCCAAGGCCCCAAAAAAGGCGCAAGAAGAAGAGGACGGAACCTTGCAGGCGCTCAAGGCGCAGATCGAACGGATTCAGGCGGATATCAAGACTGCGGAGGAGGACGACGCGCCCCGTGAGGAACGGGAAGCCAAACTGGCCGAGCTGCGCCTGTCCCTGCTTGAAGCCCAGACGGCCTATTACAAGGCCAAGCAGCAGGCCGGAAACGACCAGGGCGGCAGCGCCAGCCAGATGGCGGCGGCCATGGCCGGCGTTGCCTAGGGGCGCGCCCCCTTTACCCTTTTCTTCAGCCGGGGGGTCTGGGGGCCTCAGGCCCCCAGCCGCCGGAGGCCTCTTGTCTTACTGGCTGCCGCAACAGCGGGCGGTCTGGAAACTGGAGCACGGCAGCGGTTCGACCAGTACCTGGACGCAGCCGGCGGCGTAATCCTTGACGATGCGCCCCGAGGGCATGCGGCCGTGCCAGACGCGACTGGAGAAGATGGCCAGGTCGCCGTTTAATTGCACATAGAAGTCGGCGAATCCCTTGGCGTAGTGGCTGTTGAACACGTAGACGCCGTCGCGCACGCCGACGAAGCTGTACTTGTCGGGCGTCTTGCAGGTGAGCATGGCCAGGGCCTGGCGAAAAGCGCAGATCGTGACGGACTGTTCGTCAAAGGCCGCCGCCCGGCCGGGCAGGCCGGCCAGGGCCAGCGCCGCGAGGAGGAAAAGGGGGATAAGCCGTTGCATGCGCGCCTCCAGGGCATGGATAAGAAACCCTCGCCATCCCTTCGGCCGTTATGGTCGCGGCTTAAGGGCCGGCGGTTTCGGACCCGTTGCCGCCGTTGTCGCGCAATCGTCGTCCGGCGTCTACAGGGCGTGGCGAGGCTGGCCGCGTTTGCCCACGCCCCAAGGCGAAAGGCCTGGGGCAACCGGAGCGGATTCCCGCTGCGGCCGCCACAGGCCCTTGTTGCAATCTTTCCCTTGCCGCCCGGTTCGTCGACAAGAGGCGAAGCGCTGCCTTCTGCCGAAAAAACCGTCGTTTTTTCTCGGCGCGCGGGCCTAGAACTTCTCGAATTCCTCGTCGTGCCCGTCGCCGCTGTCCAGGCTGATGCGGGCTCCGGCATTGACCCGCCGGCCGGTCTTGGCGGCCAGGGCCTTTTTGGGCGCGGCGGCGGCCAGGGCCCGGCGTTCATAAACGGCCTGGCCGGTCTGCTTGATCTGGAAAAAGGCGATGGTGGCTTGCAGGTTTTCGGCCTGGCTGGACAGCTCCTCGGCCGTGGAGGCCAGTTCCTCGGAAGCGCTGGCGTTTTGCTGAATGGTCTGGTCGAGCTGCTGCAAGGCCTTGTTGACCTGGGAAGCGCCGTTGCTTTGTTCCTGGCAGGCAGCGCTGATTTCCTGGACCAGATCGGCGGTTTTCTGGATGTTGGGCACGAGCTGGGAGAGCAGGCTGCCGGCCTTTTCGGCGATGCCGGTGCTGCCCTGGGCCAGGGAGGTGATTTCCGTGGCCGCGTGCTGGCTGCGTTCGGCCAGCTTTCGCACCTCGGCGGCCACCACGGCGAAGCCGCGCCCGTGCTCACCGGCCCGGGCCGCTTCCACGGCGGCGTTTAGGGCGAGCAGATCGGTCTGGCGGGCGATTTCCTCGATGACCGAAATCTTGTGCGCGATTTCCTTCATGGCCGAGACGGTCTGGGTCACGGCGTCGCCGGATTCCTTGGCGTCCCGGGCGGCCTGGACGGCGATGGCTTCGGTTTGCCGGGCGTTGTCGGCGTTTTGCTGGATGCTGGAATTCATCTCTTCCATGGCCGAGGAGGATTCCTCCACGGCCGAGGCCTGTTCGGTGGCCCCCTGGGACAGGGACTCGGCCGAGGCCGAAAGTTCCTCGCTGCCGGCGGCCACGTTGTCGGTGCCGGTCTGCACCTGGGTCACCACGTCGCTTAAGGCCTCGACCATGCGCCCCAGGGATTCGAGCATGACGTCCTGCTGGGAACGCTTGGCGATGTCCACCCGCAGATCGCCTTCGGACAGGGTCTTGGCGTTGTCGCTGACTTGTTTTTCAGCCTGGGCCACGGACCGCATGGCATTGGCCATTTGCCCAAGCTCGTCGGTCGTGTGCACGTCGAGGTCGCCGCTGGTGTCGCCCACGGCCAGCTGGTTGGCGAAGGCCACGCACTTGGCCACGGGCCGCACGATGGAGCGGGGGATGAAGATGGCCAGCAGCAGGCCAATCAGGGTGGCGACGCCAAGCAGCGTAAACGACACCACCCGGGCGTTTTCGTAGACGGCTTGGCCGTTGGCCGCCTCGGTCGCCGCGCCTTTGTCGTTGAGCTCCACATCCCGGGTCAGGGCGTCGGTGGCGGCGTTGACGATCTTGGGGATTTCGTCATTGGAGATGCGCATGGCCTCGTCGTTTTTGCCTTGCTTGACCAGATCGCTCATTTTTTCGGACAGGCTCAGGTAGTCCGACACATTTTTTTTGAACTCCTCGTAGACTCGTCGTTCTTCGTCGCTGGAGATCATCGTCTCGTACTTCCTGAGCCGGGTCTGCATCTTGTCGACCGATTCCGCATACCCACGCAGATTCTGCTGTCGTCCGGCATCGGTCGTGGCCGTCAAGGCCAGCAGTTGGTAACGGCGGACATCCAGGAAATGCCTGTTGCCCGCGCCAAGCTCCCGGATGCTCGGCAGCCAGTTGGTGGCCATTTCATTGATCGACTTGCTCATCGTATTCATGGAATAGATGTTGACCGACCCCAACACGATGACCAAGGCCACGCCGGCGAAAAACCCCAGCGGCAGTTTAACGGAAACCTTCATACACCCTCCTAGACGTGAAGGACTGAAACAATCCGGCGACAATCCTCAGGAAGACCGCTTCAGGCGCTCGTTGACACGACTACGGAGCATGAAGCCCTCAGCTCGGTCCAAGCGCTTTCCGACAGCGCACGCAATGGCCCCCCACAAAAATAGAACACTATATAATCAAGAACGCACAAGTCGCCATATCCACCATACGCTTCATGACGCAGGAATGGAATCACTCTTGATTATTAAGCGATCAGCAAAAAAAAGAAAAGACGAAAACACCGCCCATGACTTTTTTTCTTTGACAGACCAGGGATATTTCAAAAATGAAATTATTCACCTTTCACTATTGTCAACCGCAACCACTACTATGCGACACTAAAATCCCAACAACATAATAAAGGCAGACTACGCCACACCAAGGCGCACTATAACGCAATGTAATGACCATATAGCTCTTCAAGCAAGGAACAAATCGGAAATGGGAAAGCCGTTATTATCCAAATTTTTGTCCGAACAACAGCGTCACCGTGCGCTCTCGCCTTTTTTACGAAGAATCCCGCTGCGGCCCGTATCCAAGTCGTCATATATGGCAACAACAAAAGGACAGCCTCCCGACACGACAAAGGGGCGGCCCCAGTGGAGCCGCCCCTCGTGTTTCGCCATGGCCAGGGTCGGGCTTGGCCCGGCCTCGGCGTTAGTAGCGCTCGAAACGGGCGTCGCCCGGATCCTCATCATCCAGACTGATCAGCGAGCCGCCGGTCTTGCCGCCGGTCTGGCGGGGCAGGGCCTTGCCGGCCGGGGACGGCGGCATGAAGGCGCGCCGACCCGACGCGGCGGCCGGACGGGAGCGTTCCTCGTCGTCGCGCTCCACCCGGAAAAAGGCGCTGGTCTGCTGGAGCTGGGCGGCCTGGGCCGAGAGTTCCTCCGAGGTGGAGGCAATCTGTTCGGCGGCGGCGGCGTTTTGCTGGATGACCTGGTCGAGCTGCTGCAAGGCCTGGTTGACCTGGCTGGCCCCCTGGCTCTGCTCTTGGCTGGCGGCGTTTATTTCCTGGACCAGCTCGGCCGTGCGCTGGATGTCGGGCACGAGCTTTTCCAGCAGTTGGCCGGCCTTGTCGGCGATGTCCGTGGAGGTGGCGGCCAGGTTGGTGATCTCGGCGGCGGCGGCCTGGCTGCGCTCGGCCAGCTTTCGCACCTCCGAGGCCACCACGGCGAAGCCGCGTCCGTGTTCGCCGGCCCGGGCCGCTTCCACGGCGGCGTTTAGGGCCAGCAAGTCGGTTTGCCGGGCGATCTCCTCGATGATGGAAATCTTGCCGGTAATGGCCTTCATGGCCGTCTTGGTCTGGACCACGGCCTCGCCCGAATCCTTGGCGTCCCGGGCGGCTTTGACGGCGATGGCCTCGGTCTGCTTGGCGTTGTCGGCGGTCTGGCCGATGCTGGCGGCCATTTCCTCCATGGCCGAGGAGGATTCTTCAATGGCTGCGGCCTGTTCGGTAGACCCTTGGGACAGGGCCGAGGACGAGGCGGACAGCTGTTCGCTGCCCGAGGCCACGTTCACCGAGCCGTCCTGGACCTCGCGGATGACGGCGCTGACCCGGGTGATCATGCCGCGCAAGGAATGGAGCAGCCGGTCAGCCGGGTCGCGCGGCACGACTTCAACGGCGAGTTCGCCCTTGCTTAAGCGCCCCATGATGGCGGCGATGGCCTTTTCGGCGGCCACCAGGCGTTCGATGGCGGCCAGCAGCCGGTCGTTTTCCGAACGCTTGGCCACGGCCACGTCCAGGTCGCCCAGGGCCAGCTTGCCGGCCAGATCGGCGATGGCCTTTTCGGCGGCGATAAGCGTGGCCAGGGAGCGCATGAGGCCGTCGGCCTCGCAGCGGGCCACGATGTTCACGTCCAGGTCGCCCTGAGCCAGCTTGGCCACGGCCTGGGCCACCTCGGCCGAGGAGGCCACCATGGCCCGCATGGCCGCGTAGATGCTCTGGGGGGGCGCTCCGTCGTGGAAAGTCAGGGACAGGTCGCCAACCGCCACCTGCCGGGCCATGGCCGCGATCTCCTCGGGCTCGCCGCCCAGGCGGCGCAAGAGCCCGCGCGTGATGAGCAGGCCCGTTATGGCGGCAAACAGGATCATGGCCCCGGTGAGCCAGGCGATAATTTGCACGGTCTTTTCATACAGCGCCTTGGATTCGGCGTTGCGGACCTCGGCGTAGTCGAGATCGAGATCAGTGAGCTTGTTGATGAATTCCCGCATGAATTCGAACTGCTCGTCGGCCTGGCCCATGGACAAAGCCATGGCCTCGGCCTTGGACGCCTCGGTGTCGGCCAGCCGGGCCTTGACCACCTTGGCCGAGGTCTCCTCCCACTTGCGAAGCGCCGTATCGAACTGGCCGGCGAACTGCTTCTCCTCGGGCGTGGTCATGAGCGACTTGAAAATGCCGAAACGTTCCTTGGTCTGCTGGAGATTCTCGTCATAGGCTTTCTGGAGCTTCTTGAAACGGTCGCTGCCCACGTCGGTAAACAGCATGGAGCGCTCGGCCACGAGCAGCTGATGCAGGTCGCGGTCGGCCTCAATGAGCTTGTCGATGCTTGGCAGAAGCCGCGTAAAAAGCGTCTCCAGATTGCCGCTGATGACCTTGGCCGCGTAGTAGCCGGTAAAGCCCACCGCGACCAGGGCGATGACCAGCACAATATAGCTGATCGACAACTTGACGCTGACCCGTTGGAAAAATTTCGTGGTGTTCGCCATGACGCAAAACCTCCCCGGCACATGCCGCGATCAGGATGATTCCAGTCTTGAACAACGTCCGCCGCCCGTGTCCGCCTGTTGCCGGCGCGTCGGCGCGGGCGGCGTCGACGCATCCTCTCCCGCCAACAGTTCCGGGGCAGGAAATTGTCTCAAACTAGAGAATATGGCGAGGACTGGGAAGGTTTTTTTGCATTGCCGCGCGATTCACGCGGGGAAAGTGCAAGAAGGCCATGGACATGGCCGGAGACACGGTTGCCGGCCCCGCGCAAACGGCCTGGCGGCCGCCGCCAGGGGGGGGACATCCTGCCCTGGCCGGGCGCGGCACGGCGTCCCCCGGCCGACCGGCTCAGGCCGACGGGTCAGGAGACGGCCGACGCGGCGGCCGGCCGCAATCCGGCAACAGGCGATGCCGCCTGTCGGGGAAGCGTCTTGTGGAAGGCTCCACAGGGTCCGGGCTTAATCCGGCAACATGCGATGCAGCGTAGTCCGACCGCCGTAACTGTGCCAGACCGCGCCGTCCTTGACCACATAACTGCTCGGTTCCGTGCCGCTGATGAGCTTGTCGCCGTCCACGGTAAAGGCCGTCCACCCCTTGTGCTCCTCGCCGGACTTGCCGTCGCGCCAGGCGTAGTACACGGCCCACTTGCCCTGTTTTTCCACCAGGCAGTACCGGTAGCTGTTGGGCCGGGTGTATTCCGAGGGCCGCGAGCGCATGAAGCACCCCACGAGCAAGGGATTTGGCGGCGAGATCACGTCGGCATAGACCGTGGGCGCGCCGGCCAGTTCCGGACGCTGGGTTCCCTTGCCGGCGCAGCCGGCCAAAAGCAGCACGGCCAGGAAAAGCGGGATGAGACGGGACATGAACGCTCCTTGTCGCACGCATTGCCAGGACTTGCCGCAAAATCAGGCCAAGCCTTCCCGCCCCGACTGTCGAGATCGGGGCGGGAAAATCCAGGCCGGAAACGCGACCTCAGCGGCCCGGTCGACCCGGGCCAGGCCCCATGCCCGGGCCCATGGGACGCGGCCCCGGTCCCACCGGACCAATAGGGCCAATGGGACCGACCGGACCGGGGCGCGGCCCGGGGCCAAAACCCGGTCCGGGCAGGGGAATCGGCGGCGGCCCCACCGGGCGCGGGCCATAACCCGGCCCCGGACCATACCCCGGGCCATACCCTGGACCCGGACCGACGATAAACGGCCAGGGGTTGATGACGATTCCCGGCCCCGGCGCGACGACCGGCGGCGGATACGGATAATAGGGAGCAGGATACGGATAGGGAGGATAGCCGGGATAGGGCGGATAGCAGCCTGGGGGATAGACCACCACCGGCGGCGGTTGGGCCGCCGCTTCGCGGACCGCCAGGCCGGCGGCCAGGCAACAGCACAGGGCGGCAAGCGCCAGAATGGCTCGATGACCGCGCATGGTTCGCCTCCTTGCCGGACATTGCCGACCATGCCACTGTGTCTCATTCTCCGGGCGATGACAAGGGGAGCAATTCATCTTATGATTTCATGACGGAGGCCCGGCCATGCCGCATCATCCCAGTCCGCCAAGCATTCCGGCTCGTCGCCTCTCGGCCCTGGCGGCCGAGGCCGATCCGGCCGTGGCCGCGCTTCTGGCCGAGGCGCTTGGCCCCCGGTCCGCCCTGATCACGGCCCGGACCCTGGCCGAGGCCAAAGCCGCCCTGGCCCTTGGCCGCCCCGATCTGGCCGTGGTGGCCGCGCGTCTGCCCGATGGCCCGTCGGCCCCGCTTTTGGCCTCCCTGGTCGGCGGCGAGAACCCGCCGGCCGTGTTCCTGACCGGCACGCCCGGGGACATCGCCGCGGTGCTGGCCGCCGTGGCCTTGCCGGGGCTGCGCCTGCTCCCCCTGCCGCTGTCGCCGGGGCTGGCCGAGGCCGCCCTGGACGAGGCCGCCGCCGACATCGCCGCCCGCCGTCACGCCGAGGACGGCTGGCGGCTGGCCAAACGGCTTCTGGATGAAATCCCCCATCTCTCGGCCCTCTTCGCCGGAGACGAGCTCCTTGGCCTCAACCGCGCCTTCCTGCGTTTTCTCGGCGTGGGCAGCCTGGGTGAATTCAAGGCCAGGGGGACGCCCCTGGAGCGTTTTTTGGCCGAGCCGCCGGCCGAAGGGTTGGCCGCCTGGGCCGGCCGGCTGCCCGACGACGCCCTGGACCGCGACCACCGTCTGCACCTCGTTCACCCCGACCGGCCGGGCGCCGCGCCCCATGTCTATCAGGCGGCCGTCAGCCGTCTGCCGGGGCGGGGCCGCTGTCTGCTCATGCTGGCCGACATCACCGAGCTGGAGCTGGAGCGCCGGGAACTGCTGGATCTGGCCAACCGCGATCCCCTGACCCGCACGCTCAACCGGCGTAAGCTCGGCGACGTCCTGGAGGCCGAGACCGCCCGGGCCGCCCGCTACGCCACGCCTTTCGCCCTGGCTCTGCTGGACATCGACCACTTCAAGCACATAAACGATAGCCACGGGCACGACGCCGGCGACGCCGTGCTGGTGGAGCTGGCCCGGCGCATCACGGCCAGCCTGCGCCAGGTGGACCGGCTGGCCCGGTTCGGCGGCGAGGAATTCGTGGTGGCCGCGCCGGGCATTGATCTGGCCGGCGCAGCCGAGCTGGCCGAGCGCCTGCGCCGGGCCGTGGCCGACGAACCCTTTGCCGGGGTCGGCCGGGTCACGGCCAGCTTCGGCCTGGCCGCCTGGCGGCCGGGCGACAGCCCCGAAGATATGCTCAAACGCGCCGACGAGGCCCTCTACCGGGCCAAGGACGGCGGACGCAACCGGGTGGAGCGCGAAACGCCCCCGCAAACCGAAGTACGGTAACCATGGACGCCATTGATAAACGCATTCTCGACGTCATCCAGACCGGGTTCCCCATCGCCCCGCGCCCCTATGCCGCCATCGGCGAACAGGTGGGACTGACCGAAGCCGAAACCCTGGCCCGGGTGCGGGCGCTTCGGGCCTCGGGCATCATCCGCCGCATCGGGGCCAACTTCCAGTCGGCGAAAATCGGCTTCAAATCCACCCTGTGCGCCGCCTCGGTGCCCGAGGACAAGTTCGAGGCCTTCACCAAGGCCGTCAACGAACACCCCGGCGTCACCCACAACTACCTGCGCGCCCACGGCTACAACCTCTGGTTCACCATGATCGGCTCTTCCCGGGAACAAATCCGCCAGGATCTGGCCGCCATCACCGACCAAACCGGCGTCGCCATCCTCAACCTGCCCGCCGACCGGTTGTTTAAGATCCGCGTCGACTTCGCCATGAGCGATTAGCCCGCCGGCCTCTTGCTTACGCTGGCGGCCGCGTTATTTGTCTGGTTGGACGAAGACTTAAGCGAACATCCCAAGCCTCTGCCGGAGGACGCCATGTCTGATGCCGACGCCATCCACGCCGTGTGCCCCGCCTGCCGGGCCGTCAACCGGGTGCAGACCGGCCGCCTGGACAGCGGACCGGTG
>JAEZEM010000036.1 GCA_023417745.1 Pseudomonadota bacterium | reverse complement strand
GCACTCGACCCGCAAAACCCGTTAAGGAGAGGTGCTCGCGTATGCAAACTTCAACATGTCAGGCGATTGGCGAATGCCGGATGCCGGAGCACGCCGTGTTGCCCCAGCCGCTCTACCGGGAAGTCGTTCAGTTCATCGACGCGCTGCCCCAGAAAGAGGGTCATCTCGTCACTGTGCTGCACAAAGCCCAGAGCGTGTTCGGCTATCTGCCCATCGAGGTGCAGCAGTTCGTGGCCGACCACATGGAAGTGCCCCTGGCCCAGGTCTACGGCGTGGTAAGTTTTTACACCTTCTTTACCATGGTGCCCAAGGGCAAGCATCCCATTTCCATCTGCATGGGCACGGCCTGCTTCGTAAAGGGAGCCGACAAGGTGGTCCACGCCTTCAAGGAACAGCTTAAGATCGACATTGGCGACGTCACCCCGGACGGCAAGTTTTCCATCGACACCCTGCGTTGCGTCGGCGGCTGCGCCCTGGCCCCCATCGTCATGGTCGGCGAGAAGGTCTACGGCAACGTCACCCCGGGACAGGTGAAAAAGATCCTGGCCGACTTCTAGCCCCGATCCTCACCCACACACGCAAGGAGCGCCCCATATGAGCACCATCGCCAGCCTCGACGCCCTGCGGGCCCGACGCGAGGACATCCTCGCCCGCCAAAAGGCGCGCAACGGCAAGATCGTCATCAACGTGTCCCTGGCCACCTGCTCCATCGCCGCCGGCGGCAAGGTCGCCCTGGAGGCCATGCAGGACGAGGTCGCCTTAAACGGCATCGCCAACGTCGAATTCATGCAGTCCGGCTGCATGACCTTCTGCTACGCCGAACCTACCGTGGAGATCACCCTGCCGGGCAAAGCCCCGGTGGTCTTCGGCGGCGTGGACGAGGCCAAGGCCCGCGAGCTCGTCACCGAGTACGTCATGAAGGGCGAACCGGTGGAAGGCATCATTCCCGTGACCTACGAACGCGTGGTCCTTTAAGACGCCAGGAGACGCAGATATGGCAGCCACAACCGACATCAAGCAGCTTCGGATAGCCACCCGCAACTGCGGGTTCATTGATCCCGAGAGCCTCGACGACTACATCGCCGTGCGCGGCTACGAGGGCCTGGCCAAGGTCCTGACCATGACCCCGGCCGAAGTCGTGGAAATCATCAAAGTCGCCGGCCTGCGCGGTCGCGGCGGCGGCGGCTTCCCCACCGGCGTCAAATGGGGCATCGCCCTGTCCAACCAGGCCGACCAGAAATACATCGTGTGCAACGCCGACGAAGGCGACCCGGGCGCGTTCATGGACCGCGCCGTCCTGGAAGGCGACCCCCACTCCGTGGTCGAGGCCATGGCGATTGGCGGCTACGCCATCGGGGCCACCCTGGGCGCGGTCTACATCCGGGCCGAATATCCCCTGGCCATCAAGCGCCTGCGCAAGGCCATCGACGACGCCCGGGCCATGGGCCTGCTCGGCAAGAACATCTTCGGCTCGGGCTTCGATTTCGACATCGAAATCAAGTACGGGGCCGGCGCGTTCGTGTGCGGCGAAGAAACCGCGCTCATCAAATCCATGGAAGGCCGCCGGGGCGAGCCGGTGAGCAAGCCGCCCTTCCCGGCCCAGTCCGGCTATTGGGCAAAGCCCACCATCGTCAACAACGTCGAGACCCTGGCCAACATCCCGGCCATCGTCATCAAGGGCGCGGACTGGTTTTCCTCCATCGGCACCGCCACCTCCAAGGGCACCAAGGTGTTCGCCCTGGCCGGCAAGATCGTCAACGTGGGTCTGATCGAAGTGCCCATGGGCACCACCCTGCGCGAAGTCATCTTCGACATCGGCGGCGGCTGCCCGGACGGCAAGGAGTTCAAGGCCGTCCAGACCGGCGGCCCCTCCGGCGGCGCCCTGGCCCACAAGGACCTCGACGTGGCCATTGACTACGAGTCGCTTATTGCCCGCAAGTCCATGATGGGCTCGGGCGGCATGGTGGTCATGGACGAGGACGACTGCATGGTCTCGGTGGCCAAGTTCTTCCTCGACTTCACCATGGACGAGACCTGCGGCAAGTGCACGCCGTGCCGCATCGGCTCCAAGCGCCTCTACGAGATCCTCGACAAGATCACCAAGGGGCACGGCACCAAGGCCGACCTGGCCCGGCTCAAGACGCTGTCGGACAGCATCAAGGACACCGCCCTGTGCGGCCTGGGCCAGACCATGCCCAACCCGATCCTGTCCACCATGGACACCTTCGGGCACGAATACGAGGCCCACGTCAGCCAGAAGAAGTGTCCGGCCCACGTCTGCACGGCCATGCTGACCTACACCATCAATCCGGCCAAGTGCACCGGCTGCACGCTGTGCACCAAGGTCTGCCCGGTGGAGTGCATCTCCGGCACGAAGAAGCAGCCCCATGTCATCGACGCCTCCAAGTGCATCAAGTGCGGGGCCTGCTACGACAAGTGCAAGTTTGACTCCATCATCAAGATGTAAGGATCAAGGAGGCCCCACATGTCCATGCTGACAGTGCACATAGACGGCAAGACCACCACCATTCCGGCCGGCGGCACCATCCTGGACGCCGCCCGCAAACTGGATATCGACATCCCGACCCTGTGCTACCTCAATCTTGAGGATCTCAAGGTCAACAACAAGGCCGCCTCCTGCCGCATCTGCGTGGTGGAGGTCGAGGGCCGGCGCAACCTGGCCCCGGCCTGCGCCACCCCGGCCACCGACGGCATGGTGATCAAGACCAACACCCTGCGCGTTTTAAACGCCCGCAAGACCGTGCTGGAGCTGCTGCTCTCCGACCACCCCAAGGACTGCCTCGTATGCGCCAAGTCCGGCGAGTGCGAGCTGCAGGACCTGGCCGAGAAGTTCGGCATCCGCGAGTCGCCCTATGACGGCGGCGAAATGTCCCACTACCGCAAGGACGTCTCGCCCTCCATCATCCGCGACATGGACAAGTGCATCATGTGCCGCCGCTGCGAGACCATGTGCAACGACGTCCAGACCTGCGGCGTGCTGTCGGGCGTCAACCGCGGCTTCACCGCCGTGGTCGCCCCGGCCTTCGAGATGAATCTGGCCGACACCGTGTGCACCAACTGCGGCCAGTGCGTGGCCGTGTGCCCGGTGGGGGCGCTGGTCGAAAACGACAACAGCTGGGATGTGGTCGACGCCCTGGCCGACCCGGACAAGGTGGTCATCGTCCAGACCGCCCCGGCCGTGCGCGCCGCCCTTGGCGAAGACCTCGGCATCGCCCCCGGGACTTCGGTCACCGGCAAGATGGCCGCCGCCCTGCGCCAGTTGGGCTTTGACCACATCTTCGACACCGACTTCGCCGCCGACCTGACCATCATGGAAGAAGGCTCGGAGTTCCTGGACCGCCTGACCCGCTACCTCAATGGCGACCAGACGGCCAAGCTGCCCATCCTCACCTCCTGCTGCCCCGGCTGGGTCAAGTTCTTCGAGCATAACTTCCAGGACATGCTCGACGTGCCCTCCACGGCCAAGTCGCCCCAGCAGATGTTCGGAGCCATCGCCAAGACCTACTACGCCGATCTGCTGGGCATTCCCCGCGAAAAGCTGGTCGTGGTTTCGGTCATGCCCTGCCTGGCCAAGAAGTACGAACGCGCCCGGCCGGAGTTCTCCGTGGACGGCAACCCGGACGTGGACATCGTCATCTCCACCCGTGAGCTGGCTCGGTTGATCAAGCGCATGAACATTGACTTCGCCAGCCTGCCTGACGAGGACTTCGACGCGCCCCTGGGCGAATCCACCGGTGCGGCCCCGATATTTGGCGTCACCGGCGGCGTCATCGAGGCGGCCCTGCGCACCGCCTACGAGCTGGCCACCGGCGAAACGCTCCAGAAGGTCGACTTCGAGGACGTGCGCGGCATGGAAGGCGTCAAGGTGGCCACGGTCAAGGTCGGCCCCCACGAACTGCGCATCGGCATCGCCCATGGCCTGGGCAACGCCCGCAAGCTCTTAAACCGGGTGCGCGAAGGCGAGACCTTCCACGCCATTGAGGTCATGGCCTGCCCCGGCGGCTGCATCGGCGGCGGCGGACAGCCCTACCACCACGGCGACATTGAGCTGCTCAAGCTGCGCACCCAGGTGCTGTACGCCGAAGACGCCGGCAAGCCGCTGCGCAAGTCGCACCAGAACCCGTACATCATCGAGCTGTACGAAAAGTTCCTGGGCAAGCCGCTGTCCGAGAAGTCGCACCACCTGCTGCACACCCACTACTTCAAGCGCCAGCGCCTGTAGTCGCGGGAGAGAGAAAAAAGACAAAGACTGAAGAGGCGCTGCCTCTCCAGACCTCTCCGCCGGGGGGGATGATCCCCCCCGGCCCCCTCGAAAGGGGGTAAGGTTGATTGTTCCTTGATGATTGCCGCTGCCCTGGCTGGCCCGCGACGGTAAACAAACACCTCCAGCCGTCGCGGGCTGCCGGGGACTTCGGAAAATTTCGCTCCCTGGCGGGAGCCGGGCGGAAGCTGCCACTTCCGCGTTCCCGTCGGTCCGCAGCGGACACGCCGCTGCGGACCATCAGGGAGTCCGGCGGGGGGCCCCCACCACCTGTTCTTTGACGCCAACCACCACCTGCAAAAGACCGAAGCCCGCCGTCCCGCTTCCCCCAAAGACGGCCAGGGGGTCCGGGGGGATTATCC
>JAEZEM010000409.1 GCA_023417745.1 Pseudomonadota bacterium | reverse complement strand
CTTTTTGCTACTAGGTCGCTCTTGCGCCCAAACACCATTGCCAGGAGCACGGCGACATGGCCAAAAAGCCCGCTTTAAGCCCCCAAGAGTTCCGCAACGAAGCCCTCGCCACCGCGCTCACCACCATCGAGCGCAAACACGGCCAGGGCGCCGTCATGCGCCTGGAAGATTCCGCCCATGTGAAAATCCCGGCCATCCCCACCGGCTCCATCGGCCTCGATCTCGCACTCGGCATCGGCGGCATCCCCAAGGGCCGCATCACCGAAATTTACGGCCCGGAATCCTCGGGCAAGACCACGCTCGCCCTGCACATCATCGCCGAATCCCAAAAGCTCGGCGGCACCGCCGCCTTCATCGACGCCGAACACGCCCTCGACGTCAACTACGCCCGCCGCCTGGGCGTCAATACCCCGGAACTGCTCATCTCCCAGCCCGATTTCGGCGAACAGGCCCTGGACATCGCCGATCTCCTCGTGCGCTCCAGCGCCGTGGACGTGGTCGTCATCGACTCAGTCGCCGCGCTCATTCCCCAGGCCGAACTCGAAGGCGAAATGGGCGAAACGCAGGTCGGCGGACAGGCCCGGCTTATGTCCCACGCCATGCGCAAACTCACCGGCACCATCCACAAGTCGCAGACCTCGGTCATCTTCATCAACCAAATCCGCATGAAGATCGGCATGACCGGCTACGGCAGCCCGGAAACCACCACCGGCGGCAACGCGCTCAAATTCTACGCCAGCGTGCGCCTGGACATCCGCCGAATCCAGACGCTCAAGGACAAGGAAGAAACCTACGGCAGCCGCTGCCGGGTCAAGGTCGTCAAGAACAAGGTCGCGCCGCCCTTCCGCGAAGCGCTGTTCGACATCCTCTACGGCACCGGCGTGTCCCGCGAAGGCGAACTCATCGACATGGGCGTCGAAGCCGGCATCGTGGACAAGTCCGGAGCCTGGTTCGCCTTCGGCTCCGAACGCCTGGGCCAGGGCCGCGACAACGTGCGGGCATTTTTGCAGGAACATACCGACATCCGCGACCAGATCGAAGGCAAACTGCGCGAACACCTCGGCTTCGCCGAATACGTGCCGCCGCCTACGCCCGAAGTGATGGAAGAAGAAGACGGGATGTAGAGCGAGAGACGAGAAGAAGAAAAGAGAAGAGTGCCTCCGGCGGCCGGGGGCCTGAGGCCCCCGGACCCCCCAAATGGGTAAAGGGGGCGGGCGTTGCAGCGTCGGCGGCCGGACGCGTTAAAGGCCGCTCGGGGTTGAAGGCCGGTTGAGTCTAAAGACGGTCGATCACCAGCGGCTGCAGCGCACAGATTTCACCCCCTTGCGGGGGTTCGGGGGGATCATCCCCCCGATGGGGAAGGTCCGGGAGGGGCAAAGCCCCTCCTGGCTCTTCGGTTTCATCACCAGCTTAGCTATCGAGGAAGATGCGGGGGATGCGGTCCTTTGGTCTTCCATCCCCATGCGGAGGCATACAGAACATGATGACGGCAACCGAGATTCGCGCCAAGTTTCTGGAATATTTCGCGTCCAAGGGCCATCAGGTCGTGGCGTCCTCGCCGCTGGTGCCGCGCGAAGACCCCACGCTCCTTTTTACCAACGCCGGCATGGTGCAGTTTAAAAAGGTGTTCCTGGGCCAGGACAAGCCGGGCTACACCCGGGCCACCACCTCCCAGAAATGCCTGCGTGTGGGCGGCAAGCACAACGACCTGGAAAACGTCGGCCGCACCGCCCGCCACCACACCTTCTTCGAAATGCTCGGCAACTTCTCCTTTGGCGACTACTTCAAGGAAGACGCCATCACGTTTGCCTGGGAATTCCTCACCGAAGTCATCGGCCTGGACAAGTCGCGCCTCTACGCCACGGTCTACCTCGACGACGACGAGGCCCACGGGCTGTGGAAAAAGATCGCCGGCCTGTCCGACGAACGCATCTTCCGCCTGGGCGAGAAGGACAACTTCTGGTCCATGGGCGACACCGGCCCCTGCGGCCCCTGCTCGGAAATCATGTACGACCGGGGCGAGGAAGTGGGCTGCGGCCCGAACTGCGGCATCGGCTCCTGCGACTGCGACCGTTACCTCGAAATCTGGAACCTCGTGTTCATGCAGTTCGACCAGATCGAGCCGGGCAACCGCGTGGCCCTGCCCCGGCCGAGCATCGACACCGGCATGGGCCTGGAACGCATCGCGGCCGTGGTCCAGGGCGTGCACTCCAATTTCGACATCGACCTGTTCCAGACCATCATCAGCTCGGCCGCCCAGATCGCCGGGGTGACCTACGGCGACAACGACGAGCACGACACCGCGCTTCGCGTCATCGGCGACCACAGCCGCTCGGTGGCCTTCCTGCTGGCCGACGGCGTCATGCCCTCCAACGAAGGCCGGGGCTACGTGCTGCGCCGCCTGATCCGCCGAGCCCTGCGGTTCGGGAAGTTGATCGGCCTGTCCGATCCCTTCCTCTACAAGACCGCCGGCGTGGTGGTGGACGTCATGGGACCGGCCTATCCCGAGCTGGTCGCCAGCCGCGAATTCATGGAACGCGTGGTGCGCGAGGAAGAAGAACGCTTCGGCGTCACCCTCGACAAGGGCCTGGCCATCCTGGCCGAGGAACTCGACCGCATGGCCGCTGCCGGCGAGACGACCATCACCGGCGAATTCGCCTTCAAGCTCTATGACACCTACGGATTCCCGCTGGATATCGTCAACGACGTGGCCGGCAAGCGCGGCATCGCCGCCGACGAGGACGGATATCGGGTCTGCATGGCCGAGCAGAAGGCCCGGGCCAAGAAAGCCTGGAAGGGTTCGGGCGAGACCGACCCGGCCGTGCTGTTCCTGGAGTTGCTCGAATCCGGCATGAAGTCCCGCTTCGTGGGCTACACGGAGCTTGCCGCCAAAACCCGGGTCAACGCGCTCATTTCCGCTGAAGGCCAGGCCGTGGAACGCCTCATCGCCGGTGAGACCGGCTACATGGTCTCGGCCGTCACGCCCTTTTACGGCGAATCCGGCGGCCAGGCCGGCGACCTGGGCACGGTGACGACGCTGACCGGCGACGTGGCCGTGCTCGGCGCCATGAAAGCCGGGCCGGAGCTGACCGCCCACCACATCAAAGTCCAAAAGGGCGAGATCCTGCTCGATCAGGAAGCCGAGCTGGCCGTGGACGCCGCCGTCCGCGCCGCCACCGCCCGCAACCATACCTGCACCCACCTGCTCCACAAGGCGCTCAAAAACGTGCTGGGCGGCCACGTCAACCAGGCCGGTTCGCTGGTCAGCCCGGACCGCCTGCGCTTCGACTTCTCCCACGTCTCGGCCATGACCGCCGAGGAGCTGGCCAAGGTCGAGGACGAGGTCAACGCGGCCATCCTGCTGGACGCGCCCGTGGTCAT
>JAEZEM010000466.1 GCA_023417745.1 Pseudomonadota bacterium | reverse complement strand
CATGCTAGAAGTCCTTTTTGAGGAACTTGGGCAGGATGTTTTTGACGGCGGCCAAAGCCATCTTGCGGCGCAGCTTGCCAAGCTGTTCCTGGAGCGGAATCTGCTTGGGGCAGACGTCTTCGCAGGCTAAAAGGCCCATGCAGCCGAAGATGCCCTCGTCGGTGCCGACGATGTCGAAGTACTCTTTCTCGGTGCGCTGATCGCGCGGGTCGAGGATGAAGCGGGCAAGCCGGTTTAAGGCCACCGCGCCGAGGAAGTCCTCGCGCATGAGCGCCGTGCCGCAGGCTCCCACGCAGCAGCCGCATTCGATGCAGCGGTCAAGCTCGTAGATCTGCTCGGCCAGGGCGTTGTCCATGCGCTCTTCCTGGGCCTTGGGGTCGAAGGTCTTGTCGGTGTGCACCCAGGATTCGACCTTTTGGTACATGCCGCGAAACCAGGTGCCGGTATCCACGGACAGGTCGCCCACCAGCTTGAAGACCGGCAAGGGCATGAGCGTGATCTCGTCGGGCATTTCCTTGGTCTTGGTGTGGCAGGCCAGTCCCGGCCGGCCGTTTATGACCATGGCGCACGCGCCGCAGATGCCGGCCCGGCAGCAGAAGTCGAACATCAGGGTCGGGTCGATTTCCTCGCGGATGCGGTTGAGCGCGATAAAAAGGGTCATGCGCTCGGTCTCATCCAGGGTGAATTTGTCCATATGCGGCGAGGAAGCCGGATCGGACGGGTTGTACCGGAATATATTGAAAGTCAGCGTTCTGCCCATTGTCTTCTCCTTATCGCTCGCAAACGGCGACACTGTCGCGCCACGTTGCCGGAACCCCTGTCGGGGGGTCCGGGGGGATCATCCCCCCGGCGGAGAGGTCCAGGAGAGGCAACGCCTCTCCTGGCCGCCGGAGGCATCTTCTCTCCACTCCCCGCTACCCATTCATGGGAATGATCTTGCCGCCGCCGTAGCCGCGGTCGCCGGGGGGCATTTCGAAGACGTGGGTGGCCGGTTCGTAGTTGAGCGTCGGCAGATCGGCTCCCTCGGCCCAGGTGGCCAGCGTGCGGGTCAGCCAGTCGCGGTCGTTGCGCTCGGGGAAGTCCTCGCGGGTGTGCGCGCCGCGCGATTCGGTGCGCTTAAGCGCCCCGTAGGCCACGCACAGGGCGAGCTTGACCATGCCTTCGATCTTGAGCGCCATGGTCAGCTCGGGATTGGCTCCCTTGCCGTTAGAGCGCAGGCCCACGCGGCGGGCGCGGCCCAGGATTTCCTGGAGTTCGGCCACGCAGGTTTCCAGGTCCTTGCCGTTACGGAAGATGCCGGCTCCCTTCATGATGGAGTCGAACATGGCGTTGCGCACGGTGTAGGGATTCTCGCTGCCGTTCTTGCAGGCGATGAGGTCGGCGATGCGGGCGTTTTGCTTGTCCATGGCGTCGCGTACCGAGGCGGTCTTGATGACGGTCTCGGAGCCTTTGAGGAATTCGACGATCTTGCCGCCGATGATCATGCCGGCGACCACGGTTTCGGCCAGGGAGTTGCCGCCCAGGCGGTTAAAGCCGTGCATGTCCCAGCAAGCCGATTCGCCGGCCGAGAACAGGCCTTTGAGGCCATAGGCCGCGCCGTCCTTGTTGGTGCGCACGCCGCCCATGGAATAGTGCTGGGTGGGGCGCACGGGGATGAGCTGGTAGACCGGATCGACGCCCAAAAACGACTGGCAGATCTCGTCGACCTCGCGCAGCTTGGTGCGGATGTGGGCTTCGCCCAGGTGGCGGATGTCGAGCCAGAGGTGGTCGCCGTAGGGCGAGGGCACGCCCAGGCCTTTTCGCATGTGTTCGGTCATGCGGCGGGACACGACGTCGCGGGAGGCCAGTTCGGCCTTGTCCGGCTCGTAGTCCGGCATGAACCGGTACTCGTTTTTGTCAAGCAGCGTGCCGCCGTCGCCGCGGCAGCCTTCGGTGACGAGGATGTCGGTGGGCACGATGCCGGTGGGGTGAAACTGCACGGCTTCCATGTTGCCCAGGGGCACGACGCCGGTGTCCAGGGCGGTAATGAGGCCGCCGCCGTCGCAGATGACGGCGTTGGTGGACTCGCGGTAGATGCGGCCGAATCCGCCGGTGGCGACCAGGGTGGCCTTGGCCAGGTAGGCGGTCATCTCGCCGGTCTTGAGGCAGCGGGCGATGACGCCCATGCAGGTGTCGCCGTCGTGGATGAGCGCGATGGCTTCGACCTTGTCGATGACGCTGACCCCCATCTGGGCGGCCCGGTTGTCCAGGGTATAAAGGACGCAGTGCCCGGTGCCGTCGGAGGTGTAGCAGGTGCGCCACTTGGCCGTGCCGCCGAAGTTGCGCGAGTGAATGAGCCCCTCGTTTTCGGGCTTTTCAAAGGCGGTAAAAGGTTTGCCGCCCTTGTAGTAGGTCTGTTCGCCGGGCACGACGCGGTTCCAGGGCACGCCCCAGAAGGCCATCTGGCGCATGGCGATGGGGGCGGCGTCGACGAACAGCCGGGCCACTTCCTGGTCGCAGCCCCAGTCGGAGCCCTTGACCGTGTCGGCGAAGTGGACGTCCGGGGAGTCGCCCTCGCCCATGGCCGAGTTGCCAAGCGCCGCCTGCATGCCGCCCTGAGCGGCCGAAGAGTGGGAGCGGCGGGCCGGCACGATGGACAGGCAGATAACGGAAAATCCGTTGTCGGCGGCCTCGATGGCCACGCGCTCGCCGGCCAGCCCCGCGCCGACGCACAAGAGATCGGTCTGTATAATTTTCATGGCAACACCCTTATTTGAGCGGCAGGAAGTAGTAACGCAGCAGGGACAGGACGCCGATGCCGATGAAGATGGCGGTCAGCAGATTTTCCTTTTTCTTGATGGTCCAGCGGCCCGGACGATCGACGAAGCCCCATTTGACGAGGATGCGGTAGAAGCCGATGCCGACGTGGAGTTCGACCATGGGCAACAGGAACAGGTAGAAGACGAACCAGAACCCGGACTGGATGCGGGCGGCGGACTTTTCGGCGGTAATGGGCAGGTTGGTCAGGACCACCCAGAGGTGGATGGCGCCCATGATGAGGATGCCCATGGCCGTGACGGCCTGGACGACCCACAGCCAGGTGTCGGTATGGCGCAGACGCTTAGCGTTGGAGAGCATGACGCGCTGCTGCTTGGTGTTGAAGGGAATCTTGCGGGCGGCCAGGACGAAGTGGACCAGGAAGGTGAGGAAAATGAGCGGCCCGCCGACTTGCGCCATGTAGGTGGCCTCGAAAAACCAGGCCAGGGCGTTCATGACCTTGGCGCCGAGCAGGATGCTCGAAACCAGGATCAGGTGCGACCACATAAACAGGATCAAGACCGCGCCGGTGAGCATTTGCACCCAGTCGAGATAGGCCGAGAGCTTGCCGACGGGCAGTCCCTCGTGGGTGGCGGTGGTTGGAACGGACATGTGGTATCCTCCGCGGTTGTTGGCTATTTGGAGTTGGCGACAGGGATGGCTTCGGCCGATTCTTCAAGGATGAGCATGTCCTCGGGGTCGTCGGCGTATTCGTCGTCGCTGCCGGAAAGGACGGCCTGGAGCTTGCGTTCGTCCAAGGCGTTTTCCCACTTGGCCACGACGATGGTGGCGATGCCGTTGCCGATAAGGTTGGTGATGGCCCGGGCTTCGGACATGAAGCGGTCGACGCCCAGGAGCAGGGTCAGCGAGGCCACGGGGATGGTGCCCACGGTCTGGAGCGTGGCGGCCAGAGT
>JAEZEM010000407.1 GCA_023417745.1 Pseudomonadota bacterium | reverse complement strand
GGTTACTCGGCGACGATCATGACGCTGGAGGCCTTGACCATGGCCTTGACCTTGGCGCCGGCCTTGAGGCCCATGGCTTCGGCGGATTCCTTGGTGATGACCGAGACGATCTCGACGCCCGGGGCGGCTTCGACGACGACTTCGGCGTTGACCAGGCCGATGGTGACTTTCTTGACGGTGCCGGGGATGAGATTGCGGGCGCTGACCTTCATGCTATTTCTCCTGGCCCTGTGGCCGTCTTGAGGCGGGGTCGGGAAGACCCCGTCGTTGCGTTCCGTGGGATAAGAGATAGTACAGAAGTTAGTCACACGCAAATTATTTTTATCGTGTGAGTGTATATTTTTTTAACTACAATAAATTCAGATAAATGTTGTTCTAAGAATCACTAAAGTATTGTGGCCGCGATTCGTCTCGGTGAAGTATGAAATTTCCGGTTTTAAAAATTGTCGATAAAAAAGGGGTATTATCCTAGAGGTTTGGGAATTGTTTTGTTGCGGGCCGCCGGGGCTGCCAGAAGCCTCGGGTCACCCGGCCGGCGGCAGCCGCCAATACAGGCCGCCGGCCGGGGGTATTGTGCCGCGTCCTCGAAAAACGGACTGGCGGTTTCGAGAATGAGATTGGTTAACAACCTATTATTGTTAAAAAAATGCCAACACGTTCCGCCAGGGAAGCAAGGCTAGGCGGCGGCGAAGTCGAGCCGCACCACCACCGTGGGGTCAAGCACCTGGAAGGTGAAGGATTCCAGGAAGAACAGCGCGACCTTTTGTGTGTCGTGGGAGGCGTAGCCGATGGCGATGTCGCCGCCAAGCGTCATCTCCAGGTCGCCGCCCCGGGTGGAGAGCAGGTAGGCTTCCTCAATGAACGGGCTGACGATGACCTGGCCGCCGAGCATGGTCTCCAGGTACTGCGACAACGGGTAGCCGCGCACATGGCCCGACAGCGCCACCCACAACTCCGGGCCGACCACCAGGGCGTAGGGGCCTTCCACCGAGGTCTTGCGTAGGGCCGTCAGCGCCTTGGAGACTTTTTCGGCGATGTCCTCGGGGTTGGAAGACACCTGCAGCCTGGTCTGGCTGGAGACTTCCGACAGCCCCTTGATGCCGGCCGGAGCAAAGCCGTGGTAGAGGGCTTCTTCCTCGAAGCGGGCCAGTTTTTCGGCCGCCTCGTCCAGGGCGGCCAGATCAATGTCCTTGCCGCCCCGGGCGGCGTTGTCGATCTCGGCGATGTCCAGGGTGAAGGGCACTTTCACTTCGACCAGCGGCTTGACCTGATGCAGGCCGTAGGTGATGCCCGAGACCGACTGGGTCTTGGCGTATTCGATGCGCCCCAGCGGCACGGCGGCGTATTCCCAGCCGAGCGGCCCGGCTATGTCCACGACGCGCCGTCCCGAGAGCATGGTGGTCAGCGTCTGGCGGGCGCGGTTGTCCACGGCCTGCCAGGCGGCGGCGGTTACGGGGGCGAGATCGCGTTTGAGAATGTCCATGGCGTCTCCCGAAAGTTAGCGGTTGGCCTTGAGGCTGCCGATGCCAAGCGACCCGGAGCCGGCCGGGGTTTTGGGGCCGTCCGCGACCGCCCCTTCGCCGGCGGCGGCGTCTTCCAGGGCGGTGATGTCGCCGGTGGTGAACAGGTAGGTGCGCATGACCGGGTCCCAGCCCGGCATGGTGCGGCGCAGCCACTCCAGGCCCATGATGGCGTGTTCCATCTCCTCGTCGCGGTTGTGGGCCATGATGGCCTTGATCTGCGGATCGGAGGCGGCGACGACCCGCTGGTGGTACCAGTTGATGGCCTCGATCTCTTCCTTGAGGCTGGTCAGCGCTCGGACGAAATCCCGGTCCAGGGGCGAGAGTTCGGCAACGGGTTCATGATACTGGTCCATACTTCCTCCTTGGCGCGCCCTGAAAGACGTGGGCGGGCGCGCGAAATTGGGGCCAGTATGCCACAGGCCGGCGGGAATGCAACGTCGGGAGGAGGAAAATCGTGCGATGCCCGCGCGCCGGGCCATGCGCGGCCCGGCACGCGGGTATGGTCAGATGAGGATGAGGTTTTTGATCTCGTCCGTATCGTCCGGAGAAGGCGGGTAAAGCGGCGCGAGCAGGCCGGCCAGGGCGTCCAGACAGGCCATGAGCGCTTCCGTTTGCCGGCCGGCGGCGATGCCCCGGGTGAGCGCCGCTGTGGCCGCGTCCAGGGCGGCCGTGTCGAGCCGGCCGACAAGGCCCTTGTCGGGCTGGATGAAGACCAGCCGCTCGAAGATTGAGATGTAGACCAACACGGCGTTGCGGTGTTGGGTTTCAGTCAGGCCGTGGCTGAAAAACGCGGCTTGGGCGGCTTGCTTCGTTTCGGCCAGCCGCCGGGCCTTGGACACGAACAGGCGTTTGACGTCCGGGCAACGCCTGGCCGCCTCGAAGCCGGCCAGGGCGAACACGCCGCCAAAAAGCAGGAACAGCCAGAGGTTGCGCGTGCCGAAAGCCAGGCACAACACCAGCCCGGCGCACAGCCCCACGACAACGGCGCAGGCCAGCTCGGCCTTGGGGTAGTCGTCGCTGGCTTCCACCACCATGGGCACGAGTTCGGCCGAGGTTTTGGCCTCGGCCACGGCCACGGCCGCGACGATGGCCTCCCGGTCGGCCGGAGAGAAAAACGCGCTGACAAGTTTGCTCATGATCCCCTCCTACCAGCTTCCCGACGAGCCGCCGCCGCCAAAGGAGCCGCCGCCGCCGGAAAATCCGCCGCCCCCGCCCGATGATCCGCCTCCGCCGCCGATGAAGAAGCCGCCGCCTCGGCGGCCGCTGCCGCCGCTGAACAGGAAGGGACCCACCAGCCCGAGCACCGCGCCGCCCAGGCACAGCAGGCCCAGCATGGCCAGGGTCAGCCCGAAAAAGGCTCCGCCCAGGGGCATGGCCAGACCGAGCAGCCCGGCCCGGGCCGGGGCCGGCAGGCCGGAGAGCAGGGCCGACAGGATGATGGCCAGGATGAAAAGCCCGAAAAACGCGTTGTCGTCATGGCCCGAGGCGTTGCCGTCGCCGGGCGCGGCTTGATACTCGCCGCGCGCGCCCTCGATGACGGCGGCGACGCCGGCCTCGATGCCGGCGTCGAACCGACCGGCCTTGAAGGCCGGCACGATGGCGTGATCAATGATGCGCCCGGTCAGCGCGTCGGTGAGCCGGCCCTCCAGGCCGTAGCCGACCTCGATGCGCACCTTGCGGTCGCCCTTGCTGACCAGCAGCAGCACGCCGTTGTCCTTGCCCTTCTGGCCGATGCCCCAGGCCTGGGCCACCTTGACGGCGTAGTCTTCGAGGGGTTCGCCTTGCAGCGAAGGGATGGTCAGCACCACGAGCTGGGTGGAGTCCGTGCGCTCGAAATCGGCCAGGGCGGCGTCCAGGCGGCTTATCGCCTCCTTGGAGAGCATCCCGGCCGTGTCGTTGACCCGGCCCGTCAGACGCGGCACGTCCAGGGCCAGGGCCTGGACGGCGCACAGGGCGAAGACGAGCAGCACGGCAGCCAGCACGGCTGGTAGCGGGCCAGCGAGGCAGGCCGCCCTGGCCGAGAGGGCGGCCGGGGCCTGCCGATCCGGCTTGTCCGGGCGGGCCGGACGGGCCGGGTAAGGCTTTGGCCTGTCAGGACAGGCCAGGGCTTCGCCTGGGTGACGCAGGGCACGGTCCCGGTCGACCAGGAGCGCGCGGCAAGGCTGTGACATGGAGAGCATCCGCGATAACCTCCGTCGGCGTTAGAACTTCACCTTGGGAGCCTGCTGGGCCGCGTCGTCGGCCTTGTAGTATTCCTTGGGCGCGAGATGGAGCAGCATGGAATTGGTCATGGAGTTGGGGAAGGTGCGAATGGAGCTGTTGTAGACCTGCACGGCTTCGTTGTAGCGCTGGCGAGCCACATTGATGCGATTTTCCGTGCCTTCAAGCTGGTGCTGCAGGTCACGGAAATTCTGGTCAGCCTTGAGCTGGGGATAGTTCTCGGCCACGGCCAGAAGGCGCGACAGGGCGGACTGCATCTGGCCCTGGGCCTGCTGGAAGGCGGCCATGGCCTTGGGGTCGGCCAGGGTTTCGGGGGTGAGCTTGACTTGCGTGGCCTTGGCCCGAGCCTCGGTGACGGCGGTCAGGGTGTCCTTTTCGTGGCTGGCGTAGCCCTTGACCGTTTCCACGAGGTTGGGAATCAGGTCCAGGCGACGCTGCAAGGTGGCTTCCACGTTGCCCCAGGCGGCTTTGACCGCCTCGTCGTTGGTCTGCATTTCGTTGTAGCCGCAGCCGGTGAGCCCGAAAAGGGCAATAGCCAGGGCCAGGGCGGCGAGCAGTCGGTTCATTGGGCGCTCCTGTGGGAAAAGTCTATGGACAATAGACGGCCTATACCCCGCTCGGGCGGGGCAGGCAAGGCGTCGGCGACCGGCGACGCTTCGGCGGCTTCACGCCGCGCGCGTAGCCTTGGGACAAGTGGGCATGGATGCCGGGTTTTCGGCCAAGAAGAGACGAGGCGCATCGCGCCGGCTCGGCGGTCCAAAGGCCAAAGGCGTTTCGTCCCCCGGAGAAGGGGGGGGCGAACTGGCCGGTGGCCAGGAGGAATGAGAGGCGCGTATGGGGGCGGCGGCTTAGTCGGCTCGGCCTCGACCGAGAATGCGGGCCACGATGTCCCGGGAGTTGGCTTCGGCTTGCAGATATTCGTCCAGGGACAGGCCCGCGCCCAGGGCCACCTTCTTGCGGCGGTCCTGGCTGACGAAATCTTCCGGCGCATGGGCGTCGTTGTCGATGACGAGCTTGGTCCCGAAGCGTCGGGCCATGGCCGCCACATGGCCGTTGGTCAGGCTGTGGCCCTTGCGAGTGGTGATTTCCAGGGCCACGCCGCGCTCGGCGGCCAGCTCGGCCTCTTCCCGGGTGATCATGCCCGGATGGGCCAGGATGTCGCAGCCGCCTTCGATGGCGGCCAGATTCGTGCCCGTTTCCACCGGCTCGACGATGGTCTCGCCGTGCACCACCACAAGCTGGGCCCCGGCCGCCCGGGCGCGTTCCACAAGCTGCGGAATCAGCGGCGGCGGCACATGAGTGATCTCCACGCCATAAAGGGCCGTCAGCCCGAGAAAAGCCCCGGTCTCGGCCACGAACCGGCCGATGTTGGACAGGATCAGGTCGAGGTTGGAATGGTCGGCGTGGTCAGTCAGCGCCACGGCCTTGTAGCCGGCCTTGACGGCGCGGCGCACCAGCTCGGCCGGAATAAGCACGCCGTCGGAAAACGTGGTGTGGGTGTGCAGGTCGATCATGATCACATCTTGTATTTGGTATCGTTGGGGTCGTATTTTTCCAGCAGCTCCGTCCACTTGTCCGAGTCGTCCGAGGCAAACTCGACCACCGAGGCCTCCTTGGACTCCTTGGCCACCTGGTCGATGACGGCCTCGTTGACCAGAATCGGGACCTTGGCTCGCAGGGCCAGGGCCACGGCGTCGGACGGGCGGCTGTCGATGCGGCGGATGCCGCCCTCCACTTCCACTTCGACGTTGGCGTAATACGTGCCCTCGGTGAGCTCGGTCAGGTTGACGCACACCACATGGGCGTCCAGGGCATGGATCATGTTGAGCAAGAGATCGTGAGTCATGGGACGCGGCAGTTCCACGTCATTGAGCGCCAGGGAGATGGCCATGGCCTCCATGGCCCCGATCCAGATGGGCAGGGCGTTTTTTTCGTCCAAGTCCTTGAGGATGAGCACCGGGACTTGGGACTCCTCGTCCAGGGCCAGCCCGAAGACTTTCATTTCAATCATGATCGGCCTCCGCCTCCCCGATAAGGGAGTGCTTTTTGGCTTGGACGATGCGTACGGCGACAAATCTTCCGGTGTGGTCCATCCCTGGGGCCAGCGGCACGTTGACCACCCGGCCGCCGGGGTCGCGGCCGCGCCAGGCGGGGCCGAGGCTGCCTTCCCGACGGCTTTCCCCTTCGATGAGCACGACTTCCCGCCGTCCCAGCCGGGCGGCCAGGGAAGCGGTCAGCCGTTCGTCCAAAAGCGCCTGGAGCTCGGCCAGCCGGGCCGATTTCTCCTCCGGCAGGATCTTGGGCGCAAGCCTCTCGGAAGCCGTCCCTGGCCTGTCAGAGTACATGAAGGAGAAGCCGCTATCAAATCCTACCTTGCGCACCAATTCGAGGGTGGCCTCGAAGTCGGCCCGGGTCTCGCCCGGAAA
>JAEZEM010000283.1 GCA_023417745.1 Pseudomonadota bacterium | reverse complement strand
TGCCTTCCACCCGCACGGCGTTAAACGCGCCCTTGACGCTGGCCAGCAGGAAATCCTCGTGCACGAGCATGGGCCAGACCCCGGCGGCAAGCTTGCCGTCGCAGTCGCGCACCTGGCCGATGAGCTTGATGGCGTAGCCGAACTCCCGGGCAAAGCGGATGTCCTCAGGCGTGACCACGGTGATGCCCTCGACCGGCAGCTTCTCCAGGGGGAGGTTGCAGCCGTAGGCCAGCCGAATGAGCACAATAAGCTTGTGGGCGGCGTCGAAGCCCTGGATGTCCAGGGTCGGATCGGCCTCGGCGTAGCCAAGCTCCTGGGCCTTGGCCAACGCGTCGGCAAAGGGCAGGCCTTTTTGGCTCATGCTGGAGAGGATGTAGTTGGCCGTGCCGTTTAAGATGCCGATGATGCTCTGGATGCGGTTGCCGGCCAGCGACGAGCGCAGGGTCTCGACGATGGGCACGGCCCCGGCGCAGCTGGCCTCGTAGTAAAGGCCAAGCCCCTTTTCGGCGGCCAGGGCAAAAAGCTCCGGCCCGCGCTTGGCGAGCAGGGCCTTGTTGGCCGTGACCACGTGCTTGCCGGCGTTTAGCGCCTTGGCGATGAGCCCGAAGGCGGCGTCGATGCCGCCCATGAGCTCCACCACAATGTCGATGTCCGGGTCGGCGACCAGGGCGTCGGCGTCGGTGGTGATCGTGACCTCAGGCCCCAGCGTCACGGCCCGGGGCTTGGCCAGATCGCGCACGAGCACGGTCTTGACGGCGACCGAGCGCCCCAGGCGCGCCTCGATCCAGTCGGCGTTTTTTGCCAGCACGGCCACCAGGCCGGACCCGACAGTGCCGAGTCCGGCCAATCCGATGCGAACAGGGGCTACGGCAGCGTTGTTCATCCGGAAAGCGCCTTTTTTATGCCGCGAACGGCCTGGTTGATGCGGTGGCGGTTTTCGACCAGGGCAAACCGCACGTAATTGTCGCCGAAGTGCCCAAAGCCCAGGCCCGGCGAAACGGCCACGCCGCCCTCGCGCAGCAGCAGCTTGGAGAATTCCACGGACCGCAAATGCTGAAACGGCTCCGGAATCTTGGCCCACACGAACATGGTGGACTTCGGCGCGGGCACTTCCCAGCCGGCCCGGGCCAGACCGTCAATGAGCGTGTCGCGGCGCTCCTGGTGGACGTCCATGATTTCGCGCACGCACTCCTGAGGACCGTTAAGGGCCACGGTGGCGGCGATCTGGATGGGCTGGAAGATGCCGTAGTCGAGATAGCTCTTGATGCGGGTCAGGGCGTGGACCATCTCGGGATTGCCGCAGCAAAACCCGACGCGCCAGCCGGCCATGGAATAGCTTTTGGTGAGCGAAAAGAACTCGACGCCCACGTCCTTGGCGCCCTTGGCCTGCAGGAAGCTCGGCGGCTGGTAGCCGTCGAAGCCGAAGTCGGCGTAGGCGAAGTCGTGGATGACCATCATGTCGTGTTCTTTGCAGAATTCGACGATGCGCTCGAAAAACGGCACGTCGGCCGTGACCGTGGTCGGGTTGTGCGGATAGGAGATGATGAGCAGCTTGGGCTGGGGCCAGGTCTGGCGCGTGGCGGCCAGCAGGTCCTCGAAAAAGTCCCGGTCGCTGCTAATCGGGATGCGGCGCACGTCGGCCCCGGCGATGATGCAGGAATACGGATGGATCGGATAGGCCGGGTCGGTGGCGAAGACCACGTCGCCGGGCGAGAGCATGACGAGCGCCAGGTGGGCCAGGCCTTCCTTGGCCCCCATGGTGACCACGGCTTCGGTTTCGGGGTCGATGTCAACGTCGAAGCGGCGCTTGTACCAGCCCGAGACGGCGTTTCGCAGGCCCTTGATGCCGCGCGAAGCCGAGTAACGGTGGTTGGCGGCCTTCTGGGCGGCCTCGACGAGTTTTTCGACGATATGGGGGGGCGTGGGCAGGTCGGGGTTGCCCATGCCCAGGTCGATGACGTCCTCGTTTCGCCGCCGCATCTGCATTTTGAGTTCGTTGACGGTGGCGAAGACGTATGGGGGGAGGCGCTCCATACGCGCGAACTTTTTCATGCCCTGGACTCCTTTTGAGGGGGCTCGTTAATGCGAAGGAGGAGCATATGCGCCTGCCTAGCCCCCTGTAAAGGGCGTATGCGGGCAAAAACTTGAGGGAAAGCAGTTTTTTTCCTTGACCGAGACAGAGCAAACGTTTACCTCACCGTTTTGCGGAGAGGTGGCCGAGTTGGCCGAAGGCGCTCGCCTGCTAAGCGGGTAACGGGGCTTAAACCCTGTTCGAGGGTTCAAATCCCTCCCTCTCCGCCAGCTGCCTACGTTCCCGGGTACCGAAAGGTGCCCGGGTTTTTCATTTTTCGGAGTCTTGTGCATACCGCTTAGGCATACTTTCGTTCTCGATCTGCGAAAAATCGTCTTCCAAGGCCTCCCCCAGCCGGACCAAATCAGGGGACAGGCTTTTGAGGTAATTGTCGGTCGTGGTGGCCCGCTGGTGCCCAAGGAGCTTCTGAACGTCTCCCAGCGACGCCTTGCCTTTGTCGGCCAGCCGTTGGGCTGTATAATGCCTCAGCGAGTAGAGGTCGAAAAAATCAACCCCGGCACGATGGCAAAGCCGATCCATCATGAGCTTGATGGGATGATTGTGCTTTGACCAGGGCTGCCCCGTCTCCGGATTGATGAAGACGTGGGTGTCACGGCCTCGGGCCTTCCACCGACGCAAAAGGATCTCATTAAGGGTGTCGTTCATGGGAACGGCCCGGTATGTCTTTTGCCCGCCCTTGCGCTTGCGGGTCCAAAGGAAGATCACCCGACGCTCAAAGTTCACTTCATCCCACCGCAGCCGGCGAATCTCGCCCGGCCTGGCTCCTGTTTTAAGGAGCATGTGCAGGTAGTCTTTCTCCCAGGGACTGGCCGCCACGAGGATGGCGAAGACGTCTTCCTGGGTGGGGACACGTTTGATGGCCTCCTCTTCAGGGAGAGTGGCCACCATCGTCCAGGGGTTTTCAGAAATGCGGCCCTCCTTCTTGTGCCAGTTCCAGAGGGCCTTGAGATTGCGCAGATGGCGATTTGCTGACTTGTTCCCCTTGGAGGCCTGGACAGCCCGGATGAATTTCCTGGCCATCTCGACGGTGACGTCGGCCGCCAGGATGTCCTTTTTCAGGAAGGCGGCAAATGCCCTGTACTGGGAGAACTTCCCCTGGACTGTCCCTGGCTGCATCCAGGTCGCAGCATCCTCAAGATACGACTTGGAGACCAGAGAAAACGTCAAAATTCTTGACTGTTTGGACTCCTTTTCGAGCCGTGTTTTTTCTTCGGACTCCCACTTTTTCCCTTCGGATTTCGTCTTGACGATCTTGCTGTGCTGCTCCCCCTGGAATTTGAAGTACGCCCGATACTTCCCCCCCGGCCCCGTGTAATCTCGAAACGCCACCATGGCTTTGCTCCTTGCAGTGCTTCAACACGTCATAGTAATCGAAGCGTGCGGACTCAAGCCTCGGCCGCTTCCAACCTTTCGGAGTCACGAAAAAATGAGGGAAATCCCGCCAATAATTTCGGATGGTGTCAGGGTTCAGCCGGAGCAGCTGGGCAAGCTCCTCGTGGGTCAGGCACGCAAGGTCCAAGTCAGTCACTGCCCTATCCCTCCCCTCCCGACTCCACGGCGCGGGGCTTGGCGTCCTGCGCGTCGGGCGCACCGATCCCAGGGTCAGGTTGCTTATCAACCCAACCATCCAACGTTTGCGCCCGTACTACCGTGCCATTTCCCAAGCACTGGTGCCCACATGGAGCGGCCCCGATTATTCTTAATTTTTCATACCGATATGCGTCCTCTTTCGCCCGCTCCTTCGAGGCCATGGCTTCCCTGGCTCGCTTTTCAAGTCCTTCGACCTTGGATTGCCAGATGTCGCGGTTCTCCTGTAGGTCGATAATGTCTTTCTGGATTGATTCTGGTCCGTAAGCACCGGAAAACTCTTGGCCGAATTGTCCGGCGATACACCCCAAAATGTCTTCCAGTCCGTCGCGCTCTTCCATCGCCCTTTCGCAGTCACGTTCCGCTTCTTCTTCCCGCGCCACGGCGGCGTCCCGTTCTATCAAAATCTCGTGAATGTCGATTTTGCACTGATCGATCTCTCTTTCCAGCCGCTCCACCTCGGCGGCGTGGTCGGCGTAGAGGACGTATAGGCCGCCGTATCCGGGGTATCCGTCCGTCATGTATCTCTGTATGCTCATACCGTCCCTCCAGCCTTCTTTATCGCCGCGCGGACTTGCTCTATTACATGGTCAAGTTCTTGTATCAGCTGCATAGGGTTCGCGTTTTTTGACCAGTTGTCTATGGCCTCGGCTGCGGCTAAGAGGTCTTTAGACGCAGCCATGAGGACGGCATCGGCCTCTTCATAGATAATGTCAGCTACCAATTCCCCATCGTCCGACCACTTGATTGCCCAATTTGCATATCCAACAGGTGTCTTTAGCCTGATAGCCTTCCAGTCTCCCGGAGTATGCTTCGTTCCCATCCCGTCCTCCCGATAAAAAATCCGACCTAAGCCGGCTGTTGTATGTCCTCGCCACGATTCCGGCCCCTCTCGGGACAGGGCCGGTCAGGGACTAGGCCGCCGCTTTGGTCTTCCCGCCAGTCTGGTCCATAGGCAGCATGAGCTGATCCGCCGTGACGGACTCGGGCGGACACAGCCGGCCGTCCTTGTCGATGTAGGCCACGCCGCCGCCTTCGGCCTTGTCGGCGGCACAACGCATTGCCCAACAGCGACAGGATGCCACGGCCCAGGCCCTGAACCTCCCGGCCGGCGTTGACCCTCACATCTACGCCGGAGCTTATCACAGCATCCAGTCCGCCGGACTGGCTGCCAAGACCGATGCGAGAGCTGAAGCACAGAACGCACGGGAATCGGAACTGCAGCCGTACCGAGTTGACAACATCCAGTCCGAGATCGAGGCGCGAAAGGCCAGGGCGGCGCAGCCCCGGGTGATCATGATCCCGGACCCGAATGATCCGCTTGGGATGAAAAAAGTCCCTGGCCATTACGATCCGGAGACGAACAGCGTCACCCCCATGCAGATCGCGTCGCCGCAGGGCGGCGATATGCCCCAGGGTCAGCCGCAGGCCGCGCCGCAGTTCAAATCCGCTGATGACGTCAAGGCCGCGTATAAGGCCGGAAAGCTCAATCGTGACCAGGCCAAAGCGTTGCTGCAGCAGCAGTTTGGGATGCAGTGATGCCGACCGCAGACGCTTTCCTCGGCGGTGGCGCTGACGACTTTCTCGACGCCCCATCCACTGGTCAGTCTTCCGCTGACGCCTTCCTCGACGCCGAGGACAAAGGCCTTTACCTGCGTACCATGGATACCCTGGCCGGGGCCTCAGGAGCGGTAACGGACGCCGTAAAAACCGGAGCTGAGGGGGCGGCCGCCATGGTCGTCCCGGCCCTGCAGAAGCGCGCCGTGGACTTTAACAAGCTCGGCGCGACGGCGGCCGGCGTAGCCTTTCCGCAGTATCAGCCCGTCGTCGACGCCGCGCGCGGGCCGCTCATCGACCAACCCGAGGCGGACATCAAGCGCGGTGAGGCCCAGATTGCGAAGATCAAAGAGGGCCAGCCCTACTGGAAGCAGCTGGCGGCGGATGTCGGGGCCGGGTTCGGCGCGTTGCCGGGCATGGCCCTGGATGTCGCGGCCGGGCGGGGTGTTGGCACGGCGGCCGGCCTGTCCGAAGCTATGGCGGCGAAGCAAGCCCTGCCTCTGGGCATGGCGTTCTTCGGCACCGGCGAGGACGGCGCACAGGGCGCGGCCAAAGGCTACCTTTCCGGCTTGGCCCTGCACAAGGCCGGCGAGATCGGGCAGGCTCTGCCGGTGTTCTCGCGCCTGGGGACGCAGGCCGGCGTCCAGGGTGTTACGGGCGCGGCGCTCAATTCCGCCGACGCCTTCCTTGATGGGCGCATCCCGACCACGGAAGAGACCCTGCACGCCGCCGCGACCAACGCAGCCATGGCCGTGCCCTTTGCCCTGGCCCCGGGGAAGATGGGCGTCGAGCGCCCCAAGGACAGCGGCGTCCGCATCGATACCAAACCTGAGGCCGCAGCTTCACCCTTGGTGGATCGGATCATCCAGGCCGAGTCCGGAGGCGACCCCAACTCCCAGGCCGGAACATCCAGCGCCCGGGGACTGGGGCAGTTCGTCAAGGGCACCCGCGACGCCATCCTGAAACGCCACGGCGTGGACGCCTGGAGCGCCGATCCGGCCGAGCAGCGCCGGGCCACGGAGCTGCTCATCGAGGATAACCGCGCTTTCCTCCGCAACTCCCTGGGCCGCGAGCCTTCGGACGGCGACGTCTACTTCGCCAACTTCCTGGGCACCGGCGGTGCGGAACAGTTCCTCACCGACCTGGCCGAGAATCCCGGCGACGCGGCCGTGAACCACGTCAGCCCTGCGGCGGCCCGGGCGAACCATTCCATCTTCTACACCAAGGACGGCCGGGCCCGGACGAACCAGGAGGTCTACGACCTCATGG